>NZ_JBEXHY010000004.1:0-144347 GCF_040608295.1 Micromonospora sp. NPDC005197
GGGCCGCCCACCGGCCGACCCACCCCAACCACGCACGGAGGAACCACCTTGACAGGCAAGCACACCCCCACCAGAGCACCGAAGCGACGCGGCCGACGCGCCCCCACGAGCACCCAACCCGACACGCCGACCGGCCCGTGCCGGGTGTGCGTCTACATCCGACGCTCCACCGACGACGAACACCAGCCCTTCAGCCTGCTCGCCCAACGCACCGCCCTACACAAGTACGTCGAAAGCCACCCCGACTGGGTCATCGTCTGCGAATTCGAAGACGACGCCTCCGGCGCCACCACCGAACGCCCCGGCCTCAAGAAAGCACTCGACGCGGCGAAAGCCGGCATGTACGACGTCCTCCTCGTCTACCGAGTAGACCGAATCAGTCGCAGCCTCGCCCAATTCGTCGACCTCGCCGCCACCCTCGACGCCGCCAACGTCCGATTCACCTCCGCCACCGAACCCGTCGACACCGGCGGCGCCATCGGCCGCATGATGCTGCAATTCCTCGCCGTGTTCGCCGAATTCGAACGCAACATGATCATCGACCGGGTGAAAAGTGGCATGACCGCGAAAGCCAGCAAAGGCCAATGGGCCGGCGGCACCCGCCCCTACGGCTACCTCGTCGACAAGAACACCCAACGCTTGGTGCCGCACCCTGACGAGGCACCGATCCTGCGGGACATCTTCCGCCTCTACACCCGCGACCGACTCGGCACCCGTGCCATCGCCAGCGAACGAGCGCGGTGTCCCCAACCGCACCGGCAAGAAGTGGTCCGGACACACCATCAACCGGATCCTGGACAACCCCGCCTACCTCGGGGACATCGCCTACCGCGACGTCTACGTCCCCGACGCCCACGAACCGCTCATCGACCGAAACACGTTCCGCCGCGCCCAAGACATCGCCAACGCCCGCGGCGACGTCCAAACCCAGCGGGCCATGTCCGACTCGGACTACTACCTCACCGGCCTACTCACATGTCCCCAATGCGGACAGCGCTACATCGGCACGTCCGCCAACGGTCGGACCCGCCGTTACCGGTACTACACCTGCTTCACCCGCACCCGCTACGGCAAACACGCCACCTGCACCGCCCCCCGACTCCCCGCCGACGACCTCGACCACATGATCCTCAAAGCCCTACTCGACTTCTACACCACCGCCGAACCCGTCCTCGCCGCCATGATCCAACGCGCCCACGCCCAACACGACACCACCAGCGACGACCGACGGGCCGAACTCACCGCCACCGCCCACCAGATCACCAGCACCGAGAACGCGATCGAGCGCTACCACACCGCGTTCGAGAACGGCACCATGGACGACGCCACCGCCGGACCCCGCATCCGCGACCTCCGCCAACGACTCGCCCAACTCCAGACCCGGCACACCGAACTCGACGCCGGCCTGACATCGCAGCCCGAGCCCCCGCCGCCCGGCACCGTCGCCCGCATCCGCGACCACCTCAGCGCCATCATGACCAGCGGCACCGCCACCGAACGCAAAGCCGCCATCGAAGCCCTCATCGCCGAAGTCCAACTCACCGACCAGGGAGTCGTACCCGTGTTCAAGATTCCCACAGACACGACAATGCCCCCGCCCGAAACGGACGGGGGCACTTCAGGAGTACCACCGGTTCGCACAATGGTGCGGTCGGTGGGGCGGGCGGGACTCGAACCCGCGACCGAGGGATTATGAGTCCCCTGCTCTAACCGGCTGAGCTACCGCCCCGACACCGCGCGGATCTTATCCCGATCGGTGGATCACGGGCCAGCACCGGTGTGGCCCCGCCTCATCCCCGCCGCCGTCGCCACAGCAGCACGATGGGCAACGCGAGGATAACAGTGAGCAGTCAGCCCGCCACGACGACGCTCCAGAGCCATTCCTGTGCCGGCGGCGACCAGGACGTAGGTCAGCAGCAGGCTAACCACGCTCGCCAAGCGGCGGGCTCCTCAGCGGAGGCGGGCTCAGCCGGCGCGCAACTCCTTCAGCACCGCCCCGGCGGCACGCCAGCCGCTGGCGAGAGCACCCTGGATCGATGGACTGTCGCGGTGGTCACCGGCCACGAACAGCCCCTCCCCCATCGACACGGGCTTGCGCAGCCGCCCCTGCGGCGGCGGCGCGGCGGGCAGCGCGTCCGGTACGACCACTGTGGTGAGGTGGGTCCAGTCGGCGGTGGATCGACCGTACAGCCGGGTCAACTCGGCCCGGATGGTCGACTCGGGCGGGGCCGTCGGACCCACCACCGACGTGGCCACGAGGTGTCGTCCGGCGGGCGCGTACGTGCTGGCGGCGTTGCTGAGCACCACCGTGTTCGCGACGATCTCCCGCCGGTCACCGTCGACGAGCAGGATCGGCTCGGCGAGCGGCGGCTCGGGCGCGCTGTGGTAGTACGTGGTGTAGCTGTGCATGCGTACCGTCGCCAGGGCCGGCAGCAGCGCGGCCGCGGCGGGCGGGTCGACGGCGACCACGACGGCTCGGCAGCGGATGTCGCCGGCCTGGGTGCGGACCCGGCCGGGCGCGACCTGCGCGACCGGGGCGTCCCGGTCGAGCAGGTCGGCGGGGAGCGGGTCGGCGATGGCCCGGGGCAGCGCGGCCATCCCCTCGGCGGGCAGACCGATCCGGCCCCGGGCGAACGAGCGCAGCACCATCGCGAGCACGTGGCTGGAGGTGGCCAGCTCCCGGTCGATGAACACGCCGGACAGGAACGGCCGCAGCAGCTCCTCGATGATCGCGTCGGAGAGACCGGCGCGGCGCAGCGCCGTCTCGGCGCTGGTCTCCGGCGCGGAGAGCAGCCGGGACACCGGCAGCGTGGCGCAGCCGGTGGCGAGCGCGGCGAAGCGCAGCCGGTCGAGCAGCGAGCCCACGCCGGCCAGCGCGGTACGCGGCCCGCCGGCCGGTTCGCGCAGCGGGTTGACCAGCCGTAGCAGGTCGTCGCCCCGGCGCACCAGCACCCCGGACGTGAAATAGCCGAGGTTGAGCCGGTCGGTGTCGAGCAGCGTGCCGAGCCGCGGGTAGGCCGTGTTGAGCACCTGGAAACCGCGGTCGATCAGGTAGCCGTCGACGACGTCGGTGGCGACCCGGCCGCCGAGCCGGCCGCCGGCCTCCAGCAGCCGCCAGGGCACGCCGGCGCGGTGCAGCCGGCGGGCGGCGGCGAGGCCGGCCAGGCCCCCGCCGACGACGACCACGTCGGTCTCAGCCAGCATCGCGCGCCTCCCGCTCGCCGTTCGCCCGGGACAAGCGGCCCGGCCACCAGATCTTCGGCCCGATGTCGTACGCGAGCGCGGGCACCAGCAGCGACCGGACGATGATCGTGTCGATCAGTACCCCGATCGCGACGGCGGTACCCAGCTCGACGAGCACCACCAGCGGCAGGACGGCCAGGGCGGAGAAGGTCGCGGCGAGCACGATGCCGGCGGAGGTGATCACCCCGCCGGTGACGGCGAGGCCGGCGAGCACACCGGCGCGGGTGCCCCGCTTGACCGACTCCTCGCGGACCCGGCTCATCAGGAAGATGTTGTAGTCGATCCCGAGGGCGACCAGGAAGACGAACGCGAACAGCGGGAACGACGAGTCCACGCCGGGGAAGTCGAAGACGTGCCGGAACAGCAGCGCGCAGAGACCGAGGGTCGCCGCGAAGCTGAGCAGCACCGTGCCGATGAGCAGCACCGGAGCGAGGAGGGCCCGCAGCAGCAGGGCCAGGATGACCGCGATGACCACCAGCACCACCGGGATGATGACGTTCTGGTCGCGCTTCGCGGCGTCCGAGGTGTCCACGTTGATCGCGGTGAAGCCGCCCACCACGGCGTCCGCGCCGGGCACCTGGTGTACGGCCACCCGCAGGTCGCGGATGGTCTGCTCGGCGCCGTCGCTGTCGGGCGGGTCGGCGAGCGTCGCCTCCAACTGCACCCGCCCGTCGACGACCTTCGGTGCGGCGTTCTCCTCGGGCGGGCCGGTCTGCGGGGCGCTGGAGAGCGGACGGACGTCGGCGACGCCGCGTACGCCCTGGGCCACCTGCGCCACCTGCCGTGCGCTCTGCGCAGTGGTGAAGATGGTTGCCGGGCTGCCGGTGCCGGCCGGGTAGTGCCGGGCGATCACGTCCTGGCCGTCCACCGAGTCGGTGCGCTGGGTGAACAGGTCGGACTGACCGAGGGTGGTGGCGCCGAGCTGGGTCAGGCCGAGCGTGAGAAGAGCCAGGACGACGGCGGTGCTCAGCCAGATCGGTCGGGCGTGCCGGGCCACGAAACCGGCGATGCGACTCCAGATGCCGTGCTCGGCCCGCGGGTCGGCCTGGTCGGCTCGGGGACGTCGGGGCCAGAACGCCCACCGGCCGCCCAGCACCAGCAACGCCGGCAGGAAGGTGAGCATCACCAGCAGGGTGGCGGCGATGCCGATGGTGGCGACCGGGCCGAGCGCCCGGTTGGAGTTGAGGCTGGACAGCAGCAGGCAGAGCAGGCTGACGATGACCGTGCCACCGGACGCGATGATGGCCGGCGCGGCGCCCCTCCACGCGGTGCGCATCGCGTCCCACGGGCGGTCGTGCCGGTGCAGCTCCTCGCGGTAGCGGGCGATCATCAGCAGCGCGTAGTCGGTGCCGGCGCCGAAGACCAGCACGGTGAGGATGCCCTGTGCCTGGCCGTTGAGCTTGACGATGTCGGCGTCGGCGAGCAGGTAGACGAAGACCGAGGCCAGCGCGTACGACATTCCGGCGGCCAGCAGCGGAAAGATCCACAGGACCGGGCTGCGGTAGACGATCAGCAGGATGATCAGCACCACCACGAGCGTGACGAGCAGCAGTGGCCCGTCGATGGCGGAGAAGACCTCGATCAGGTCGGCGAGCAGGCCGGCCGGGCCGGCCACGTCCACGGTGAGCCCGTCCCGGTCGCCGCCGGCGATGTCGCGCAACTGTTCGACGACCGAGCCGATCTCCTCGCCCTCGGCGTCGTCCACCGGCACGACGACCTGGAGTGCCTGGCCGTCCTCGCTGGGAATCGGCGGGGGCAGCGGGTTGACCACGCCGGGCACCTGGGCGAAGCGGGCAGCGTCGGCGCTCACCCGCTGCCGGTCCGCGTCGGTGATCCCCGCCGACCGCTCGTAGACGACCAGCGCCGGCACGGTCTGCCGGTCGACGAAGCCGCCGGCGAGATCCTGGGCGCGGGTCGCCTCGGCGTCGGTGGGCAGGAAGGCGGCGTTGTCGTTGGTGGCGACCTCACTGAGACGCCCGGCGTACGGGCCGGCCACACCGCCGATCACCAGCCAGGCCAGTACGACCGCCACCGCGACAAGTGTGGCCCGGCCGAAGCCGCCTCGTCCGGACATTGCGCTCACCCCAAGAATCGACGCATCAATCGACGCAGCGGGAGTCTAAGTCGACATCGACCATCCTGCCGGGCACGCGAGCCGCAAGCGGCCCAAACCTCCCATTCCGCCCCGCGCCTCGCGCCCCGCGCCCCGCGCCCCGCGCCCCGCGCCCCGCGCCCCGCGCCCCGCGCCCCGCGCCCCGCGCCCCGCGCCCCGCGCCCCGCGCCCCGCGCCGCCAAGATCGTCACAACAACGGGGATGTTGCTGCCTCCGGCACGCGGGAGGCAGCAACATCCCCGAAGTTGCTGCCACGATCGCACGGGCAGGAGCCCTGGGGCGCGGGACGTGGGGACAGCAGAAACGCCCGTCGGCGTACTGCCGACGGGCGTTGGTGGAGAAGCTCCCCCGATTGGACTCGAACCAATAACCTGCCGGTTAACAGCCGGCTGCTCTGCCAATTGAGCTACAGGGGATCGTGCACCGCCTGGAACCGGATCTCGCCGGTGCCCTGCGACGGGACAAGAGTACAGGACATCCCCCGGTGGTGGTCCAGTGGGTTGCACCCGCAGCCGCCTTGATCCAGATTCGCAGGTCAGCGCCACGGCCTGATCGCAATCGGGGCAAATCGCCATCCCGGCACAAGCAGGCTTGAGCGGGGAGCAGGATGGGTAGTTAGCTGCGGACAGAGGACGCAGGCGCGAATTTGTCGCGCCCGACGGGGCAACCCGGCGGGGGCGACGGCGCGTCAGGTACGGAAGGAGCCGCCATGCGCGGAAAGATCATGTTTCTTGGCGGGCTGGCTGCGGGATTCGTCCTGGGCGCCCGTGCCGGCCGGGAGAAGTACGAAGAGCTCGTGGTTCGGGGCCGCAAGGTGCTCGACCACCCGACCGTCCAGGAGGCGGCCGGGGTCGCGCAGGCCCAGGCCAACCGGCTCTACAGCGAGGGCAAGGACAAGCTCGGCCAGTCCAAGCTGGGCGAGAAGCTGGGCAACGGCAGCACCGGCAAGCAGGAGCTGACCGCCGCCGACGACGCGTTCGCCGGCACGCCCGCCACGGTGGGCGCCAAGGCGGGCTCCGGCTCGACGGGCAGCAGCACGGTCGGCACGACCTCCGGGTCGCCGTCGGCCACCACCCCCCGCACCAAGCCGTCCGGCTCGGGCACCAACGGCAGCACGCTCTGACCCATCCGCACGTAGACGGGCCGGTCGCCTGACGGCGACCGGCCCGTGGTCTGTCCGAACGGCAATCTGCTCCGAGCTGTGGTCAGTCCTTGCTGCTGAACGCCGCGTCGAAGGCGGCGCTCGGGGCGTCGAAGGCGAGCCGGCGGACGAACTGCAGTGCCTCCGGGGCGCCGACCAGGCGATCCATCCCGGCGTCCTCCCACTCGACGGAGATCGGGCCGGTGTAGCCGATCGCGTTCAACGCCCGGAAGCAGTCCTCCCAGGGCACGTCGCCGTGCCCGGTGGAGACGAAGTCCCAGCCGCGACGCAGGTCGGCCCAGGGCAGGTGCGAGGCGAGCCGGCCGCGCCGGCCATCGCCGGTACGCACCTTCGCGTCCTTGCAGTCCACGTGGTAGATCCGGTCGGCGAAGTCGAAGATGAAGTTCACCGGGTCCAGCTCCTGCCAGACGAAGTGCGACGGGTCCCAGTTCAGCCCGAACGCGGGCCGGTTGCCGATCGCCTCCAGCGTCCGCTTGGTCGTCCAGTAGTCGTACGCGATCTCGCTGGGGTGCACCTCGTGCGCGAACCGCACCCCGACCTCGTCGAACACGTCGAGGATCGGGTTCCACCGATCGGCGAAGTCCTGGTAGCCGCGCTCGATCATCGACGGCGGCACCGGCGGGAACATCGCCAGGGTGTGCCAGATCGACGACCCGGTGAAACCGACGACGGTCTTCACCCCGAGCTTCGCCGCGGCCCGCGCGGTGTCCTTGATCTCCTCGGCGGCCCGCTGGCGGACCCCCTCGGGCTCCCCGTCGCCCCAGATCCGGGCGGGCAGGATGTCCTGGTGCCGCTCGTCGATCGGATGGTCGCAGACCGCCTGACCGACGAGGTGGTTGGAGATCGTGAAGACCTCGAGGTTGTGCTTCGCGAGCGTCTCCCGCTTGCGGTCGACGTACGAGTCGTCGGCGAGCGCCTTGTCGACCTCGAAGTGGTCGCCCCAGCAGGCGATCTCCAGACCGTCGTAGCCCCACTCGGAGGCGAGCCGGCAGACCTCCTCGAACGGAAGGTCGGCCCACTGGCCGGTGAAGAGCGTGATGGGTCGCGCCATTGTCCTTCTCCCCTGATGTGATGGGGATTCCGTTGTGCGGACCGGGGCGAGGGTGACCGGTCAGACCGGTACGTGGCACCGAGGCGGAACACCGGTGGATGCCGAGCGCACCTGAGCCCGGCGGGTTGCGCCTCCCACCGGGTCACCGGCCACCGTCACGGTCGCCACCTCCACCCTATTTCCGTTGGGCCCCATCGCGAAAGCCCCGGATCGTCACTCGGCCGCTTCTTCGGGCGCGGGCAGGACCGCCCGGACGGTGAACCCGCCGCCGGGATTCGGGCCGGCGGAGAAGGTGCCACCGACCCGCTCGGTGCGCCCGCGCACCGCGGCCAGCCCCCGCCCGGCGCCCCGGGTCTCCCCGCCCGGCGTCGCGGCATCGGCGCCGTCGTCGCGTACCTCGATGGTGACGCCCTCGGCGTCGTAGCGCAGCCGGACCGCCACCGCCGCGCCGGGGGCGTGTCGACGCGCGTCGGCCAGCGACTCCTCGATGATCCGGTACGCCGCCACGTCGACCGCGCCGGGCAGCGGCCGGGGTGCCCCGCCGAGGCTCCAACGCACGGGCTGGCCTGCGGCGAACTCCTCTGCCAGCGCGTCGAGACGGTTCAGGCTGGGAGCCGGCCCGGTCAACGGGTCGGGCTCCTCGGCCCGGTGCAGCGCGCCGCGGAGGCGGTCTCCCTGCGACCGCACCACTCGGCGCCATCGCGCGAAACGCCCCATGCTGGTCAAGGTACGGCAGCCGGCTGAGAGTAGGCCTCCGGCGTCCAGGCAACCCGCCCAGCGGCTCCGGCCGCTCCGGCCGCTCCGACCACCCCGGCCGCTCCGGCCGCTCCGGCCGCTCCGGCCGCTCCGGCCGCTCCGGCCGCTCCGCGATGGATTGTCGAGAGGGGTATACCTGTGAGTCATAAATATGACTCACAGGTATACCCCTCTTCGGTGACATTGGCCTCGGCAAGGACGCGCCCGGTGAGGCGGAGCGCGTTCGCCGACGCTGCGGTTGCCACCAGGAGCGGGTGGCGTCGGGAGCGGGTGGCGTCGGGAGCAGGTGACTCGCAGGCGCCGCCGGCCGTGACCGGCGGCGCCTGCGCGTTCAGTGAGCCCGGTGGGCTCGGCGCGTTCGGCAGGTCAGGGCAGGGTCCACTTCTGGTTGGCCGCGCCGTTGCAGGTCCAGAGGTGGACGATGGTGCTGTCCGCCGAGTTGTTGCCGGAGACGTCCAGGCACTTGGCCGAGGACGTGTTGCGCAGGCTGCCGTCGGACTGGGCCGCCCAGTTCTGCGCGCCGGTGCCGTTGCAGGTCCAGAGCTGGATCTTGGTGCCGTCGGCGGTGCCGCTGCCGGACACGTCGAGGCACTTGCCGAGCGCCTTGATCGTCGAGTTCGGCGTCACGGTCCAGGTCTGCGCCGTACTGCCGTTGCAGGTGTAGATCTGGATCTGGGTGCCGTCGGCCGTGGCGCCGCTGCGCACGTCCAGGCACTTGCCGGCGAGGCCCTTGACCGGGCCGACCCCGGTGCTGCCGCCGGTCCCCTTGACCAGGGTGAAGTCGTCCACGTCGAAGAGCCCGGTGCCGCTACCGCCAAACGTGAGGTAGAGGTTCTGGGTGCCGGACGGGACGTTGGACAGCGTCGTGGTGACGTTGGCGAACGTCGTCCAACTGCCGGTGTTGGGCACCGTGACCGTGCCGAGCACCGGACCGGTGGCCGAGCCGGTGCGGACCTGGATGGTGCCGCCCGCGCCGCCGGAGACGACCCGGGAGGTGAACGAGGTGATGCCGGTCAGGTCCACGCCGTTGTACGCGGCCCAGTCACCCGGGTCGATGTAGCCGACGGTCTGACCACCGTTGGCACCCGCCTTGGTGAACGCGGAGACCCCGTTGGCCGAGCTGAACGACTCGGCCTGGATGGTGGTGTTCCCGCTCGGGGGAGGCGTGGTGCCCAGCTCCTTGATCCGGATGTTGCGGAACGAGGCGTCGTCACCGGTGCCGTGGTTCTGGATGCCGATGTGGCCGGCCAGCGACCGTACCGGATTGGTGTTGGTGAAGTCGTTGATCTTCACCCCGTTGAGGAAGATCTGCAGCCGCTCGCCCTCGACCAGCAGCTCGTAGGTGTTCCACTCCCCCGGCGCGTTGAGCGCCGCGTCGCGGGCCGCGAGGTCTGCTGACTTGAAGGTGTAGACCGAGCCGGTGGTGCGGTCGGCCGCGTCGGTGGCGTCGATCTGGATCTCGTAGCCGTTGTCCACCGCCGACCACGGGTCGCTCGACGGCGGGAAGCCGATGAACACGCCCGAGTTGTCGTCGCCGGCCAGCTTCCAGTCCAGCTTCAGCGAGTAGTTGGTGAACTGCTTGGCGCTGTACCAGTACAGGCCCATGCCGCCCACTGAGGTGAGGGTCGCGTCGGAGTTGGTGAAGTTGCCCGGACCGGCCTGCGACCAGCCGGTCGTGGAGCCGTTGTAGAGCGGGGTGTAGCCGGTCTCGGGCCGGCAGTCGGCCTTGCTCCGGCCGGCCGCGTACCGGATGCCGCCGAGCAGGTGGGCCCGGAACGCCGGCTCGGCGTACGACGCCTGGGTGTGCCCGCCGCCGGTGTAGAAGGACCGGCCGCCGCTGTAGCTCTTGCACCAGGAGTGCGGGTGGTCGGCGCCCATGCCGCCCCCGGAGTACGACGATTCGTCGAGCGTGGCCAGCACGTGTGCGGTGGACCGGGCGTTGGTGCGGTAGTTGTACCACTCGTCGGTGCGGGTCCAGGTCTGCGGCAGGTGCTCGGTGGCCGCGTTACCCCGGTCCTCCACCTTGACGTTGGCCTGCTGGATGGCGGGGTGCGAGGCGAACCACGCGCCGACCAGGTTGCCGTAGAACGGCCAGTCGTACTCGGTGTCGGCGGCGGCGTGCACACCCACGTACCCGCGGCCGGACCCGATGTACGACTCGAAGGCGGTCTGCTGGGTGGCGTTGAGCACGTCGCCGGTGGTGTTGAGGAAGACGACCGCCTCGTACTGGGCCAGGTTGGCGGTGGTGAACGCGGCGGCGTCCTCGGTGGCGGTCACGGTGAAGTTGTTGGCGGCGCCCAGGTCACGGATGGTCTGGATGCCGACCGGGATCGCGTCGTGGCGGAAGCCGGCGGTCTTGGAGAACACCAGCACGTCGTACGGGGCGTCGGCGGCGCTGGCCGGGGTGGTGCAGGCGATGACGGCGAGGACGGCGGTGGTCGCGCCGAGGACGGTTCGCAGGAGTCTGCGCATGGTCGCTCTCCTTCGGGACGGTGGGGAGGGGCTCCCGTGCGGTGGGAGCCCCTCCGCTCAGCTCAGGGCAGGGTCCACTTTTGGTTCGCGGCGGCGGTGCAGGTCCAGAGGTTCACCACGGTGCTGTCCGCGGAGTTGCTTCCGGAGACGTCCAGGCACTTCCCGGACGCCACGTTGCGGAGCGTGCCGTCGGCCTGCCCGGCCCAGTTCTGCGCCCCGGTGCCGTTGCAGGTGTAGAGCTGGATCTTGGTGCCGTCGGCGGTGCCGGCACCGGAGACGTCCAGGCACTTGCCCAACGACTTGATTGTGGAGTTCGGCGTGACCGCCCAGGTCTGGGCCGCACTGGCGTTACAGGTATAGATCTGGATCTGCGTGCCGTCGGCGGTGGCGGCGTTGCGCACGTCCAGGCACTTGCCGCCCAGACCCTTGATCGGACCGGTCCCGCCGGTGGGGGCCGAGCCGGTGGTGAAGGTGAACGCGTCCAGGTCGTAGAGCGCGCCGGTGCCCGTACCCGCGAAGGTCAGGTAGAGCGTGGTGGTGCCGGTCGGCGGGTTGGTGATCGCCCCCGTGACAGTGGTGAAGGTTTCCCAGCCGCCGGTCACCGGGACGGTCGCGGAGCCGAGCACCGTGCCGGTGGCCGAGCCGGCCCGCACCTGGAGGGTGCCGCCGGCGCCCGCCGAGGAGACCCGGGCGGTGAACGAGGTGACGTTGCCGAGCCGGTACGGCTGGAACGCGATCCAGTCGCCGTTGTTGATGTCGCCGACGGTCTTGCCGCCCTCGGCCGGGGTCTTGCTGAACACGTTGATCCCGGACGAGCTGCCGAAGAACTCGGCCTGGCGGTGGCGCGGCGGCAGCGTGTGCTGGGTGTGCGTGGTCAGCCCACCGGCGTCGGTGTACTCGGCGTCGAAGATGGCGAAGATGTTCGCCGCGTCGTCGTGCTCACCGTCGACCGGGATGGTGATCGAGCCGGAGCAGCCGGTCTTCGAGGTGATCTGGTGCCCGTGCTGGTCGTGCCCGAGCACGTAGGTCATCTTGACCTTCGTGCAGTCGATCGTGCCGTCCTCCGGGTCGGTCACCGTGATGCTGTACGGCACGGTGTCACCGAAGCTGAACAACTGCCCGTTGCCGGGGTTGTTGATGGTCACCGTGGGCGCGGTGTTGCCGACGCTGATCTGCACGCTGGCGCTGCCGGTGGCGCCCTGCGGGTCCCGTACGGTCAGCGTGGCGGTGTAGGTGCCGTTCGTGCTGTACGTCTTCGTCGGGTTCGCCGTCGTGGAGGTGGTGCCGTCGCCGAAGTTCCACGAGTAGGTCAACGCCCCGCCCTCGGGGTCGGACGAGCCGGCCGAGGAGAACACCACGGTCAGCGGGGCCGCCCCGGAGGTCTTGTTCGCGCTCGCCGCGGCGCTGGGCGCCCGGTTGCCGCCGCCGACGTAGTCGAAGCGGTAGAGCGCCGAGTTGGCGTCACCGTTGAAGTAGCCGGTGCCGTAGTCGAGCACGTAGTACGAGCCGTCCGGGCCGAAGGCCGAGTCCATCACCTGCTTGCCGACCCAGGGAAAGGCGTCGATGGTGCCCCGGGAGCCGTCGGAGTTGACGTGGATGGGCTTGATCCAGCCCCGGCCGAACTCGGTGGCGAAGAACTGGCCGTCGAACGACTGCGGGAACTTCGTGGTGGAGGTCGACGAGGCGTTGTAGCGGTAGACCGGGCCGGCCATCGGCGACTCGGAGCCGCCGCCGAACTCGGTCGGGGTGCCGGCGTCGCCGGCGTACCGGATCCACGCCGGCTGGGCCGGCGGCAGGGTGGTCAGGCCGGTGTTGCGGTACGAGTTGTTGGTCGGCCCGCCGGCGCAGTTGTACTTCGCTCCGCTGGCGTTGGTGGCGAAGTCCCACTCGTTGTACGTCTCGGTGGTGGTGTTGGTGCCGGTGCAGTACGGCCAGCCGAAGTTGCCCGGCGCGGCGACCCGGTTGAACTCGACCTGGCCCGACGGCCCGCGGGTGGAGCTGGTGGAGCCGGCGTCCGGCCCGTAGTCACCGACGTAGACGACCCCGGTGCCCTTGTCCACGCTGATCCGGAAGGGGTTGCGGAACCCCATCGCGTAGATCTCCGGCCGGGTCTTGGCCGTGCCGGGCGCGAACAGGTTGCCCGACGGGATGGAGTACGTCCCGTTCGCGTTCACCTTGATCCGCAGGATCTTGCCACGCAGGTCGTTGGTGTTGCCGGCGCTGCGCTGCGCGTCGTACCCCGGGTTGCGGTTGGTCCGCTCGTCGATGGGCGAGTAGCCGGCGGAGTCGAACGGGTTGGTGTCGTCGCCGGTGGACAGGTAGAGGTTGCCGGCGGCGTCGAAGTCGATGTCCCCGCCGACGTGGCAGCACAGGCCGCGATCGGCCGGTACGTCGAGCACGTCGACCTTGCTGGCCTGGTTGATCGTGAAGTCGGCGTTGAGGGTGAACCGGGAGAGGCGGTTCACTCCCTGCCAGGCCGAGAAGTCGGTGCCGGTCGCGGGCGCGTCGCCGGCGGGGGTGGACAGCGGCGGCGCGTAGTAGAGGAAGATCTGCCGGTTGCTGGCGAAGTTCGGGTCGACGCCGACGCCCTGCAACCCCTCTTCGTCGTGGTTGTAGACCGACAGGGTGCCGATCACCGACGTGGTGCCGTTCGCGTCGGTGCGGCGCAGCGTGCCGTTGCGGGCGGTGTGCAGGACCGAACGGTCCGGCAGCACGGCCAACGACATCGGCTCACCCATGTCGGACACGCCCCGGGCGAGTTCGACCTGCTGGAAGTCGGTGGCGTTGATCGTGTGCGCCTGGGCCGGTGTCGGGCTGGCCGCGAGCGTGACCGTGCCGGCCGCGGCCACGAGGAGCAGGGCCGATCCGGTGGAGAGCCATCGTCGGGATCGACGAGGGGGTGCGTCCTTGTTGGACATCTGTGCTGTCCCTTCCTGACGAATGAAGCCAGGCCGGGCGCGCGCCGTCGCGCCGGATGCCGTAGCGGTGGTGGGGTCGATGGGTTACCGCGCCGCCGGTTCACCTCGACGAAACAATGTCGTGTTGGCCCCGACACTAAGTCGCGCATGTCGATGTGTCCATACCTTCCGACGATCCAGCATCAACTTTCGTCGATTTGATCGAAAGTTGCCGGGTTGGGACCCCAGAAGGGGCGTCGCGTGCCGCACCCGACGAGGGGCGGCACGCGACGCCGACACGTCACGACTGCCGACCGGTCACCTGACTGGCCAACCCCACCAACGCCGCCCGTACCGAATCCGGGAGCGGGATCGCCGCCAGCGCTCCCGTCGCCGCTTCCTTGCGGATCCTGATCATCTGTTCGATCCGGTCCCGGGCGCCGGTGGCCTCGATGATCTCGCGCAGCTCGACCGCGCCGTCCGCGTCCAACTTCGGGTTGCCGAACAGCTCACGCAGCCGCAGGGTCTGCGACCGGTCGGCGGCGCTGCGGGCCAGCGCCATCATCACCGTGGGCTTGCCCTCGCGCAGGTCGTCCAGGATCGACTTGCCGGTGACCGCCGGATCACCGAAGACGCCCAACACGTCGTCGCGGAGCTGGAACGCGTCACCCAACGGATCACCGAACTCGCCGAGAGCCGCGATCAGCTCCGGCCCCGCCCCGGCCAGCGCCGCGCCGATCTGCAACGGTCGGGTGACCGTGTACCGGGCAGCCTTCATCCGTATCACGGTGAGCGCGCTGGCCACCGAGCCGTCACCCACCCCGGAGACCAGGTCGAGGTACTCCCCCGCGATCACCTCGGTACGCATCAGCGCGAACACGGCGTAGCCCCGGTGCACCTGCTCGGTGTCCAGCCCGCACTCGTGGAACATCTGATCCGACCAGGCGGCGCAGAGGTCCCCGCAGAGCAGGGCGGTGTTGCGCCCGTACGCCTCGGGGTCGCCGCGCCACGACGAGCGGGCGTGCAGGTCGGCGAAGAGGCGGTGCACCGACGGTTCGCCCCGGCGGCGGTCGCTGCCGTCCAGGATGTCGTCGTGGATCAGCGCGAACGCGTGGAACAGCTCCAGCGCCGCCGCGGCCACCACGATCGGGCGGCCGTCGGCAGCCCCGGCAGCCCGCCAGCCCCAGTAGCAGAACAGCGGACGCAGCCGCTTTCCGCCGGCCAGCACGAACCGTTGCAGCGCGGTGAACACCCCGCGCGGCGCTCCGTCGGGCCAGTCCGGGCCCTGCCGGTCGAGGAAGGCGGCCAACTCCGCGTCGAAGCGCTCCCGCAGCCTGCTCGCGTCCGTCGGGGCGACGGTGGACGTCACGATCCCACCCCGGTCCGGCCACCGTCGCCGTTGGCCAACCCGGCCAACTCCAGCAGCAGCGCCTTCACCTCGGTGGCCGCGACCCGGTCCCGGGCAGCGGACGGGTCGGAGCAGAGCAGCACCGGGGCGTCCGCCGGGTCGCTGGGCAGCCGCCCGTGTGAGCCGCGTACCGCCTGGGCGCCGGCGTCCAGGCCGACGGCGCTCATCAGGTAGCGCATGCCGAGCTTCTTGCGGGCCAGCGCCACGCCTGCGCGCGCCTTCGCGGCACCGGGGTTGGCCGGGTCGAAGAACAGCTCGGCGGGGTCGTACCCCGGCTTGCGGTGGATCTCGACCAGCCGGGCGAAGTCCGGCGCGCGGGCGTCGTCGAGCCAGTAGTAGTAGGTGAACCAGGAGTCCGGCTCGGCCACCAGCACCAGCTCGCCGGCGCGCGGGTGGTCCAGCCCGTGCGCGGCCTTGCCCTCGGCGTCGAGCACCTCGGCCACCCCGGGTAGCCCGGCGCAGAGCTTCGCCACCGCCGGCACGTCGGCCGGGTCCTTGACGTAGACGTGCGCGACCTGGTGGTCGGCGACCGCGAACGCTTTCGACGTCCACGGGTCGAGGTACTCCATGCCGGCCTGGGTGTGCACCCGCAGCAGCCCCTCGGCACGCAGCAGCCGGTTGACGTCCACCGGCCGG
The DNA here is from genome assembly GCF_040608295.1 of Micromonospora sp. NPDC005197. NCBI lineage: Bacteria > Bacillati > Actinomycetota > Actinomycetes > Micromonosporales > Micromonosporaceae > Micromonospora > Micromonospora sp. NPDC005197. Next base: position 15,739 of record NZ_JBEXHY010000004.1, read on the forward strand.
GACACGTCGGTGATGCCGTACTCGGAGAGCACCACCACTGTCGCGTCGCGGGCCCGTGCGGCGTCCAGCAGCGGGCCGAGCACCGCGTCCAGCTCGGCCGCCGCGGCGGCGGCCTGGGCCGACGAGGGGCCGAAGCGTTGCAGGTCGTAGTCCAGGTGGGGGACGTAGACCAGGGTCAGGTCGGGTGACACGTCGGCCAGGATCTGCTCGGCGGCCTGGCAGATCCACCGCGACGACGGCAGCCCGGCGGTCGGCCCCCAGTAGGTGAACAGCGGGAAGGTGCCCAGCCGCCCGGTGAGCGCGTCGTGCAGCTCCGGCGGGTCGGTGTAGCAGTCCGGCTCCTTGCGGCCGTCGGCGTAGTACACCGGTCGCGGCGTGACGGTCCAGTTGACGTCCGCGCCCATGGCGTACCACCAGCAGACGTTGGCCACGGTGTAGCCCGGTTCGGCCCGACGGGCCGCCTGCCAGAGCTTGTCCCCGCCGACCAGCGCGTTGTGCTGCCGCCACAGCAACACCTCGCCCAGCTCCCGGAAGTACCACCCGTTGCCGACGATGCCGTGCCCGCTGGGCTGCTCGCCGGTCAGGAAGGTGGACTGCACCGAGCAGGTCACCGCGGGCAGCACGGTGCCCAGCTCGGCCCGGAAGCCGCCGTCGGCGACGCCGCGCAGCCGAGGCATGTGCGCCAGCAGGCGGGGGGTCAGCCCCACCACGTCGAGTACCACCAGTCGTCGGCTCATCGCGTCACTCCCGCGGTCACGGTGTGTTCCGGGGTCAGCCCGAGGCCGACCAGTTCGTCTCGGGCGAAGGCCAGCTCGGCGGCGATGCCGGCGGCCAGCTCCGCGTCGGTGCCCGGCCGCCGCGCGGCCGGCAGAACCCCCCAGGTGTACGTCTCGACGTCGAGGTGGTCGCACCCGGCGGTCGGCCCGCTGTAGAGCGCTCTCAGGGCGGCGCGCAGGACGGGCAGGGTCGAGCCGAGCGGTTCCTCCGGTGGGGCGTGCAGCGGCACGTGGTAGTGCACCCGCCACGGGCCGGGCAGCTCCCGGTCCAACGCCTCGTCCAGGTCGTCGGCCGCGTACGCCGCATCGGCTGGGTCGGCCAGACCGGCGCAGCCGGCGCTCCGGGTCTGGTGCAGGAAGCGCGGCTCCACCCAGCGGCGCAGCGCGTCCGCGCCGCCGGCCGGGTCGGCCGCCTCGACGGCGGCGGAGACCTGCACCTTCACCACGGGCAGTCCGGCCGCCCGCAGTCGTTCCAACGCCTCGGCCGGCTCCTCCCAGGCGCACGCCAGGTGGGCCAGGTCGAGGCAGACGCCCAACCGGTCGGTGTCGATGCCGTCCAGCAGCGTGGCTGCCTGCCCGGTGCTCTCCACCACACAGCCGGGCTCCGGCTCGAAGGCGACCCGCACCTCGCGGCCGGTGTCGCGCTGCACCGCGGCGAGGCCGGCTGCGAGCTGGTCCAGCCGGCGTCGGGCGGCGTCGGCCCGCTCGGTGTCCCAGGGCCGCCGCCAGGCCAGCGGCAGGGTGGAGATCGAGCCCCGGGCGGCGTCGTCGGGCAGCAGGTCGGCGAGCACCCGGGCCAGATCCACTGTGTACGTCAGCCGCTGCTCGGTGGTCCAGTCCGGGTGGTACACGTCCTGCTTGACCACCGGCGCCTGGAAGGCCGCGTACGGGAAGCCGTTGAGGGTGACCACCTCCAGCCCGCGCGCGTCCAGCTCGGCGCGCAGCCGCAGACGCAGCGCCGGGTCGGCGGCCAGCTCGGCGGCGACCGGGGCGGCCAGCCACAGGCCGAGGCCGAGCAGGTCGCTGCCGAGCGCTTCCCGCACCGGTACGGCGTAGGTGTCCAGTTGACCGAGGATGCCGGCGAGGTCCTCGGCGGGGTGCACGTTGGTGCAGTAGCCGAGATGGACGGTGTCGCCGCCGGCATGTCGCAGCCGCATCAGCTGCCGCCGCGCAGGATCGAGTTGCCGGTCTGCGGGTCCACGGCGGTGACGTCGAGGTCGCTCAGGTCGAGCCGACCGGACTGGCCGTAGAACTCCACCGGGTTGCGCCACAGCACCCGGTCGACGTCGTCGTCGCTGAACCCGGCGAGCAGCATGGCCTCCGCGGTGGCCCGGGTCAGCAGCGGATCGGAGCGACCCCAGTCGGCGGCCGAGTTGACCAGCATCCGCTCCGTGCCGTACTCGCGCAGCAGATCGACCATCCGCTGCGGCGTCATCTTCGTGTCCGGGTAGATGGAGAAACCCAGCCAGCAGCCGCTGTCCCGGACGAGCTTGACGGTCACCTCGTTGAGGTGGTCGACGACCACGCGACCCGCGTCGATGCCGGATTCGGCGACCACGGCGAGGGTGCGCTCGCAGCCGCGCGCCTTGTCCCGGTGCGGGGTGTGCACCAGCGCCGGCAGGTCGTACGCCACGGCGAGGGCGAGCTGCGCCGCGAAGGCCTCGTCCTCCTCCGGCGTCATCGAGTCGTACCCGATCTCGCCGACCGCCACGACCGCGTCCTTCTCCAGGTAGCGGGGCAGCAGGTCGAGCACCGGGCGGCAGCGCGGGTCGTTGGCCTCCTTGGGGTTGAGCGCGATCGTGGCGTGGTGCCGCACCCCGAACTGCCCGGCCCGGAAGGGCTCCCAGCCGATGAGCGAGTCGAAGTAGTCGATGAACGAGGCGGCACTGGTGCGCGGCTGGCCCAGCCAGAACGCCGGCTCCACCACCGCGCGGACCCCGGCGGCGGCCATCCGTTCGTAGTCGTCGGTGGTGCGTGAGGTCATGTGGATGTGGGGGTCGAAGATGCGCATTCACGCCTCCCGGGGCAGTGCGGCGGTGAGCCGGTCGAGCAGGTCGGTGGCGTCGGCGGGCATCTCCCGGCCGGCGGCGTGCCGCTCGGCGGTGAGCGCGGCCAGCATCCCGGCCAACTCCCCGTCGGCGCGGGTCTCCAGGTCGGCGACCACGGCCAACGGCACGCCGCTGAACACGCACTTGAGCACCGCCTGCCGCCAGGCGGCCGGGTCGAGGTGCCGGGCGTACGGGCCGAGGGCGGCGGCGATCAGCCGGGTGTCGTTGGTCCGGATCGCGTCGTGCAGCAGCGGCACCCCGGCGGCGCCGATCGGCAGCAGCGGCAGGGCCCGCAGCACGGCCCGCCGCTCGGCCGCGTCACCGTGCTGGTAGAGGCTCTCGGCGTACGAGGCGTGCTCGCCCGGCAGGGCGGTGAGCAGCAGCACCCGGGCCGCGTCGTCGGCGGTCCAGCCGGCGGCGTCGGACAACGCGGCCCGACCGCAACGCCGGCCGACCGCGGGAAAGAGCCGGGCGATCGCGGTGGGCTCGGCCGCGACCTGGCGCAGCGCCTCGTCCAGCCAATCGGGATCGGGTACGCCCCGCAGCGCGGCCCGTAGTGAATCCGGTGTCATCCCGTCTCCTCCCCTTGTGCTGCTGCGCCGCTCCGCGGGTGCCCGAGCGCGTCCTTTGCTCTGCTTCACTCCACGCGACGGTTGGTGTCCCGATCTGTTGCGTCCGTTGAAGCAGAGCAAAGGGCGTCGGCGGGTACCTTCTGTCGCCGGCGGTCACCGATTGTTGAGGTGGCCGCCGCGCGCAGGAAATCAATGGACCGGGCGGCCACGTCCGGTGCGGCGTGCGAGTCGCGGGGCAACTCGACGGCGACCAGCCCGCGGTAGCCGGCCTCGGCCAGGGCCGCCAGCACCGGCGGGAAGTCGATCTCACCGGTGCCGAACTCCAGGTGCTCGTGCACGCCCCGGCGCATGTCGTCGATCTGCACGTTGACCAGGTGGTCGGCCACCTCGGCGACACACTGCGGCACCGGCCACGGCTCCAGGCACCGGCAGTGGCCGATGTCGAGGGTGATGCCGAAGCGGGCCGGCGCGTCGAGCGCCGCGTGCAGTCGACGCCAGTCGGTGATGCTCTCGACAAGCATGCCCGGCTCCGGCTCGAAGCCGAGGGTGACGCCCGCGCTGTCGGCGGCGTCGATCACGCTGGCGCAGCCGGCGACCAGCCGGTCCCAGGCGCACTGCGGTGACACCGTCTCGGGCCGCACACCGGCCCAGAACGACACCGCCTCCGCCCCCAGGTCAGCGCCGATCCGCACCGCCCGGCGAAGGAACTCGATCCGCCGGGTGGGGTCGTCGTGCAGCAGCGTCGGTGCGTGCTTGTGCCACGGGTCGAGCAGGTAGCGGGCCCCGGTCTCGATCATCACCCCCAGACCGAGCGCGTCCAGCCGCCGGGCGACCGCGGCGATCCGGCGTGTGAGCCCGGGTGCGAACGGGTCCAGGTGGTCGTGGTCCAGGGTGAGCGCCACGCCGTCGTAGCCGAGGTCGGCGAGGACGGCGAGCGCGTCGTCGAGCCGGTGGTTGGCGAAGCCGTTGGTGCCGTACCCGAGGCGCAGCGTCGTCGCGTCGCCGCTCGGCGGCACGAATGTCCCGTTGCCGGACGGCGCGGGTCGAGGCCGAGCGGTTCCGGGCCGAGCGCTTTCGGGCCGAGCGGTTCCGGACTGCGCGGGTCGGGGCCGGGGCACGGTCATGTCGGGGAGACCTTCCGGGCCAGCCGACGGCCCAGCGGCGCCGCCGCCGCGACGGCCAGCCCGAGCAGGCCGGCGCCGCCGCGTGCGGTGAGCGCTCCCTGCAGGGCGGGCAGGCCGGTGATCCCCGCGCCGACCGCCGCGCGGACCTTCCCGGCCGAGGGATCCCGGACGACCTGGGCCTGGGCCGCGCCGTAACGGGCGGCGTACCACCCGGCCAGCAGCGCGGGCAGCGCGACGGCGAACCCGGCCGACCGGGCCCGGCCCCCGCCCACGACGGCCCGCCCGTCGGCCCCGGCAGCTTCGGCAGCCCCGGCGCCGGGGGCGGCAGCGCCACGGACGGCGGGGACGGCAGCGCCACGGACGCCAGGGACGGCAGCGCCACGGACGCCAGGGACGGCAGCGCGACGGGTGCCAGGGACGGCAGCGCGACGGGCGCCGGGGACGGCGATGGCGGCACTGGCGGCGACCAGGGCGGTGCCGGCCAGGGTCCGCATCGGCAGGGCCGCGTCCGTGCCGGTGACCTCGCGCCGGGACAGGGTGGTGACCGTCCAGGTGTGGGCCGCCACGGTCGCCGCCGAGGGGAGCGCCCGCCACAGGTGGCCGCCGGATGCGCCCAGCAGCACGTCCAGCCCTCGGCAGGCGGCCATCACGGCGGGGCCGGCGGCGGTGTTCTTGGCCAGCAGGTCGTACCCCCAGATGCTGGCGGCCAGCGGCACCGCGAGCGCGGCGGCGCGGCGACCGCCCACGGCGGCGGCCAGGCCCACGCCGGCGGCGGTGAGGCCGGCCGCGAGGCCCAGCGCGGCGGCCGGGGTGACCCGGCCGCTGGGGATCGGCCGCTCGGGGCGTTCGACGGCGTCCAACTCCCGGTCGGCCCAGTCGTTGGCGGCCATGCCGGCCCAGTAGAGCAGCACCGACGCGCCGGCGAGGGCGGGGGTACGCGGGCTCAACGCGCCGGCCGCCGCCGCGCCGGCGACGACGTCCCCGGGGACCGAGAGCGCGGCCGGCGCCCGGACCAGCTCGGCCACGTCAGCCAGCGTGGTCATGGCCACCGTCCAGGCCGGCGTGCAACCGCTGGGTGAAGTCGGTCAGCCGGGCCCACTGCTCGGCCAGCGAGTGGGTGGGCGAGCCGAGCGGGTCCTTGAAGAAGAAGCCCAGGTCGGCCAACGGCCCCACGTGCCCGGCGGCGTGCGCGGCGGCGGTGAGCCGGGCCAGGTCGAGCACCAGCGGCGCGGCCAGCGCGGAGTCGCAGCCGTGCCAGGTGAACTCCATCCGCATCCCGGTGCCGAGGAAGCCGGCGAACGTGATCAGATCCCAGGCGGTCTTGAAGTCGCCCAGCTCCTCGACGTACTCGATGCGGGTGTTGCCCTGCGGGACGTAGCCCAGCGTCTCGCCGAGCACGCGCTGCTTGCTCTGCACCTTGGCCGCGTTGGCGGCCGGGTCGGCGAGGGTGGCGCCGTCGCCGCCGCCGAGCAGGTTCATCCCGGACCAGGAGCGCACGGCGAGGTTGCGCATCGCGAACATCGGCGCGAGCACCGACTTGACCAGGGTCTCACCGGTCTTGCCGTCGTGCCCGGCGTACGGCAGGCGCCGCTCTTCGGCCAGCGCGGCCAGCGCCGGCAGCCGCAGCCCGGTGGACGGGGTGAAGTCGACGTACGGGCAGTCGGCCAGCAGCGCCGCGTACGCGTACAGGGAGCTGGGCGGCAGCACCTCGTCCGGGCCGGCGAGCGCGGCACGCAGCGCGGCCGGGTCGGCGTGCCCGGGGTGCGGTCGAGGTGCGGGTTCGGTGGCCGAGACGTTGACCACGACCACGCGGTCCAGCCGGTTGCGCGCACGGAAGGAGGTGAGGTCACCCACGACGGTCGCGACCCGGTCGGCCTGGGTGCCGCCGAGCGGGGCCGGACGCAGTTCCTGCTCGACGGCGGCCAGCTCGTCGGGGAGCGCGGCGACCAGCCGACCGGGTATCACACCGGTGTCGGCGAGGGCCTCCGCGCGCTTGCTCAACGGGGTGGTGGCCACATCGTGCCCACCGAAGACCAGGTCCGCGAAGGACGGGAGGGCGGGACCGCGCAGATCCGGCAACTCGGTGACGCAGCCGGTCGGCCCGGCCAGGCCGGCCCGCAGCGCGAGCCCTCCGACGATGCTGGTGGTCGCGACCGAACCGCGTGCTCCTACCAGCCAGACACCCGTTCGCATGGTGCTCCTTCCCGTCCAGGAGGAACCGTCGGTGTACTTAAATATAGGAATATCAGAATATTTTTCGAAAAGCTACGGCCTTGGCGGATGGGCCCCGCCCGCCCGACCCGTACCGGAACGACACCGGATCCGGCGTCGGCGTCGGCGGCGACGACGACGGACCGGTTTCCGGTACGGGTGCGGGCAGACGGGGCTGGCAGGCAGGGTCGGTCGGCGTCTCGACCCTGCCTCCCCCGCATCCGGCCGGCCGGGGCGTTGGCGTGCCCCGACCGGACGTCTCAGGTGGTGGCGGTCCTCCGGTGCGGCCGGGGAATCCCGGTCCGGTCGCACCGGACGACCGTCCTGCTCGTGCGCCACCGGGCCACGCGGCCCGGCTGCACACTCTCCGGAGCCGACCTCGTCCCGACCGCGGGGCGCAAACCGCGGTCGGTCCCTCGCCGGTCGGCTCCGGAAAGCCGGTCGGGCGACGGCGGCGCGAACACCGCCGTCGCGGATGGTCAGGGGGTCAGACGGCCACCGCGGTCAGCGCCGGTTCCACGTCGGTCCAGGAGGAACCGACGTCCGCCGAACGGGTCACCGCGTCCAGCACGAGCTGGACCTGCAACGCGTCGGCGAAGGAGGGCGCCGGGTCGGTGCCGGTGGCGATCGCCTCGATGAGATCGCGCATCTGATGGGTGAAGGAGTGCTCGTAGCCGATGATGTGGCCGGGCGGCCACCACGCCGACATGTACGGGTGGTCGCTCTCGGTCACCAGGATCCGGCTGAAGCCCTGTTCCAGGGTAGGCCGGGTGGCGTCGTAGAACTCCAACTCGTTGAGGCGCTCCAGGTCGAAGACCACGCTGCCCAGCGAGCCGTTGATCTCGACTCGGAGGGCGTTCTTGCGGCCCGTGGCGAAACGGCTCGCCTCGTACGTCGCCAGGGCGCCGCCGTCGAGCCGGGCCACGAAGATCGCGGCGTCGTCGACGGTGACCGGCCCGGTGGCCGAGCCGTTGCCGTCCACCGATCCGCTGCCGTCCACCGTGGCCGCCAACCCGCTCGACCCGGCCGGCAACGGCCGCTCCTTCACGAACGTCTCGGTGATCGCGCTGACGCCGGTGATTCGCTGACCGACGACGAACTGCGTCAGGTCGATGATGTGCGCACCGATGTCACCGAGCGCGCCGGAGCCCGCCCTGTCCTTCTGCAACCGCCAGACCAGCGGGAACTGCGGGTCCACGATCCAGTCCTGCAGGTACGTCGCTCGGACGTGCCGGATCACCCCGAGTCGTCCGTCGGCGACCATCTGGCGCATCATCGTGACCGCGGGGACCCGGCGGTAGTTGAACCCGCACATCGATCGCACCCCGGCGGCGCGGGCGGTGTCCGCCGCGGCGGTCATCGCCCATGCCTCCGCCACTGTGTTGGCCAGCGGCTTCTCGCACAGGACGTGCTTGCCGGCGGCCAGTGCGGCGAGGGCGATCTCGGCGTGACTGTCGCCGGGTGTGCAGATATCGACCACGTCGATGTCGGCGGAGTTGATCACGTCACGCCAGTCCGTCGTGTACGCGTCCCAGCCGAGCCGGTCGGCGGCCTCGGCCACCTTCGGTGTGTCGCGGCCGCAGATCAGCGCCATTCTGGCCCGTGCCGGCAGGTCGTACACGCGGTTCACGGTGCGCCACGCCTGCGAGTGCGCGGCGCCCATGAACGCGTAACCGACCATGCCGATCCGCAGTTCTCTGTCTGTCGTGGACAAGGTGGGTCTCCCCCCGGTATGTCAGAACCCGAGCTTGTCGTAGCTGCTCGCGTTCTCCTTGGTGATCGTCTCGGAGGCGAGGGTCATTTCCTTGGGCACCTGCAGCTCCGTCAGGTCGCCCAGGCCCCGACCCTGCGCGATGAGCCGCGCCAGCGAGATCGCCGAGGACGCCATCGACGGGTTGTAGGTCACCGTCGCCTTCAGCACCGAGTTATCGGCCTTGATCGCGTCGATCGCGAGCTTGGAGCCGGCACCGCCAACCATGAAGAACTCCGACCGGTTGGCCTGCTTGATGGCCGCGAGCACACCGATGCCCTGGTCGTCGTCGTGGTTCCAGATTGCGTCGATCTTCGGCAACGCCTGGAGGAGCTGGGCCGCCTCGCGCTGGCCGCTGTCCGGGGTGAACTCGGCCGAACGACGGTTGGTGACCTTGAACCCGTACGTCGCCAGGGCCGCCTTGAAGCCCTCGCTGCGCTCGACGGTCAGCGGGATCTCCAGACCGGCGATCTCACCGATGACCGGGTTGGTGACGCCCTTGTCCTTGAGCTGCTTGCCGATGAAGTGCCCGGCCGAGACGCCCATGCCGTAGTTGTCACCCTTGATCACCAGCCGGGAGGCCAGCGCGTCGGGGAACGCCCGGTCGAGGTTGACGATCGGGATGCCGGCCTGCATGGCCTGGAGGGCAACGGCGTTGACCTCCTTGCCGTCGTGCGGCAGCACGACGATGATGTCCGGCTTCTGGGCGATCAGGGTGCCGAGCGTGGAGCGCTGGGCCTCCGAGTTCGACCCGCCGTCGACCTCCTTGAACTCCACGTCCGAGTACGCCGCGGCCTGGGCCTTGGCGTTGGCGTGGATGGCGCCCATCCAGCCGTGGTCGGCCGCCGGGGCGGAGAAGCCGATGACGACCTTCTTGCCCGGGGCGTTGTTGCCCTCGGCGTTGCCGGCGGCCTTGGTCTGGGTGCTGGCGGCCGGTGTCTCGTTGCTGGTGCAGGCGGTCAAGAGGGTGGCGGCGCCGACCGCGGCTCCACCGAAGAGCAACCGGCGGCGCGACAGGTCGCGACTGTGCTGGGTCATGAACGACCTCCTGGGAGCGTTTTTTAGGGATGAGGGTGTGCGAGGCCCGGCCACTGTCGAAGATCTCGACGTCGCCTGGACAACGGTGCGGTGCGTCAGGTTGCGGTGGTGACCCTGTTCCGCGCGAGGAGCCGAGTGACGGACTTGAACTGGAACTGCTGGATCAAGACGGCGGCGACGATGATGCCGCCCTTGACCATGTTCTGCGCCTCGATGGAGAGGCCGTTGATGGCGAAGAGGTTCGTGATCGTGGCGAAGATGATGACGCCCAGCAGCGAGCCGACGATCGTGCCGCGCCCCCCGCTCAGCAGCGTCCCGCCGATGATCGCCGCGGCGATCGCGTCCAGCTCGTACAGGTTGGCCATCGCCGCCTGCGCCGAGGTGGCCTGCGAGGTGAGCATGATGGCGGCGATGCCGCAGCACAGACCGGAGAGCGCGTAGAGCAGCATGGTGTGCCGGCGCACGTTGATGCCGGCCAGCCGGGCCGCCTCCGGGTTACCGCCCACGGCGACCGTCCGCCGGCCGAAGGTCGTCCGGTTGAGCAGGACCCACCCGGCCACCACCACCGCGCCGAGGATGTAGACGAGGATCGGGATGCCGATCACCTTGCGGGCCGCGATGTCGTTGATGAACGTGCTGCTCGACACCTGCGTCTGCTTGTTGGAGATCGACGCCGCCAGGCCGCGCGCGGCCACCAGCATCGCGAGGGTCGCGATGAAGGGCACCAACCTGCCGTACGAGATGAGGACGCCGTTGACCAGGCCGACGCAGATGCCGACCACGAGGGCCGCGAAGATCATGCCGCCGGCGCCGTAGCTCTGGGTGGCCACCGTGGTGCACCAGACCCCGGCCAGCGCGACGATCGCTCCGACCGACAGGTCGATGCCACCGCCGATGATCACGAAGGTCATGCCGACCGTGACCACGCCGACGACCGAGGCGAGCTGGAGGATCGCCAGCACGTTGTTCCAGACCCAGGTGGGGTCGCCGTACAGCTCGGGCTTGGTGACCGCACCGACCACGATGAGCGCGGCCAGCACGCCGATCAGACCGAGGTTGCGCTTCGCGCCGTCGCCGCCGTCGCCCCGCCACCAGGAGAGCTTGCCGGTGGATGCGGCCTTGTCGCTGGTCACCGCCGTCTCCGCGGGGTCCACCGGCGGCGACTGCGCCGGAAGCTGTGGGCGTTCCGGTGTCGCGGTGGGTGTGGGAGTCGCGTCGCTCATGCCGGTGCGCCTTCCATCAAGGACCCCGCCATCACGAGGTCAAGCACAGTGTTCTCGTCGAGTTCGCCGGCCGCGGCTTCGCGGACGACCCGGCCCTCCCGCATCACCAGCACCCGGTCGGCGAGGCCCAGCACCTCGGGTACCTCGCTGGAGACCAGCAGCACGCCGACGCCCTGCGCGGCCAGTGATCGGATGACCTGGTACAGCTCGGCCCGGGCGCCCACGTCCACGCCCCGGGTCGGCTCGTCGAGGAGCAGCAGCTTGGTGCCGCCGAGCAACCATCGGCCGACCACCACCTTCTGCTGGTTGCCGCCGGACAGGGTGCGTACCGGCCGGTCGACGTCCCGGGGCCGCAGTTCCAGGGTCTCGGCGATCCGGTCCGCCTCGGCGCGTTCCGCCGCCGCGTTGGTGAAGCCGAGCCGCGCGTACCGGCCGAAGGTGGCGAGTGTGACGTTGCGGTAAATCGGCTCGCCGAGCAGCAGCGCCTGGCTCTTGCGTTCCTCCGGGGCCATGCCCATGCCGGCCCGCACCGCCGCACCGACGCCGGGGCGCAGCACCTTGCCGTCCATCCGCACCGTGCCAGCCTCCGCCAGCCGGGCGCCGTAGATCGTCTCCAGCAGCTCGGACCGGCCGGAGCCGACCAGGCCGGCGATGCCGACGATCTCCCCGGCCCGCACGTTCAGCGAGACGTCGGCGAACTCGCCGGTGCGGGTCAACCCGTCCACCTGGAGCAGGTCGGCGCCGGCGGTGTCGTCGGCCGGCCGGTCCGGGAAGACGTACTCGATGGTCCGGCCGGTCATCCGGCTGACCAGGTCGCGGGTCGGGGTGTCGCGTGCCGGCAGGTTCGCCGCCGTGGTCCGGCCGTCCTTGAGTACGGTGACCCGGTCGCCGATCTCGCGGATCTCCTCCAGACGGTGGGAGATGTAGATGACGGCGATGCCCTGCGCGGCCAGCTCGCGGATGATCCGGAACAGGTTGCCGACCTCGTCGTGCGCCAGCACCGCGCTCGGCTCGTCCATGATGATCAGTCGCGCCTCGTGCGACAGCGCCCGGGCCATGCTGACGATCTGCTTGCCGGCCGCCGGCAGGGAGCGGACCATCCGCCCGGGCGGGATCTCGCCGTGACCCAGCCGGCTGAGGATCTGCCGGGTGTGCCGGGCCATCCGGCCGCGCCGGACGAAGCCGAGGCTGCGGTACTCGTGCCCGAGGAACGCGTTCTCCGCGACCGAGAGGTCTTCGACGAGGTCGAGTTCCTGGTAGATGGTGGCGATGCCGGCCTTCATGGCGGCCTGCGGGTTGGCGAAGGTGACCGGTTCGCCGCGCCACTGGACGAGCCCGGAATCCGGTTGGTGCACTCCGGCCAGCACCTTGATGAGGGTGGACTTGCCGGCGCCGTTCTGCCCCAGCAGGCAGTGCACCTCTCCGGCGCGTACCTCGAGCTGCACACCGTCAAGGGCGCGTACGCCGGGGAAGGTCTTGACCACGTCGGTGAGGCGCAGGACCACCTCGCCCGCGACGGTGTCGGGCGGAGCTTCGACCAGCGGCGCGTCGGCGTCGGCCGACCCGGTGGTGGCGGTCTCGTCGGACAGGGCCACGGTCTCCTCCTCGCTCATGATGCTTCCCCGAAGGCGACGTCGCTGGCGAGCACGGCCGCGCCGGCGACGCCGGCCCGACCACCCAGCTCGGACAGCACGACGGGCAGGTTGCCGGTGGCCAGCGGCAGCGACCGGCGGTAGACCACGCTGCGGATCTCGGCGAGCAGGATGTGCCCGAGTTGGGCCAGCCCACCGCCGATCACGATCATCGACGGGTTGGTGAAGCTCACCAGACCGGCGAGGACTCCGCCGACCCGTCGCCCGCCGTCGCGGATCAGCTGGATACAGGTCACGTCGCCCTCGACCGCGCCCTCGGCGACGTCCAGAGCGGTCACCACGCCGCGCAGGCCCAGCCGCTCGGCCAGTGCCGGCGACGCCCCGCTGCGGGCGGCGGCGGTCGCCTCCTTGGCCAGCGCGGCACCACTGAACAGCGCCTCCAGACATCCGACGTTCCCGCACGAGCACATCGGCCCGTGCGAGTCGACCTGGATGTGGCCGATGTCCCCGGCGCAGCCGTCGGTGCCGCGGTAGACGTCGCCGGTCAGGTAGATGCCGCAGCCGATACCGGTGCCGATCTTCACGAAGAGGAAGTCGTCCACCGAGTGGGCGACCCCGCCGTGCCGCTCACCGATCGCCATGATGTTGACGTCGTTGTCGACCACCGCCGGGCAGCCGTGCTCCCGGCTGAGCAGCTCGCGGACCGGAAACCGATCCCAGCCCGGCATGATCGGCGGCGAGACCGGGACACCGTCGCGGAAGCTGACCGGGCCGGGCACCCCGATGCCGACCGCGTCCAACCGCTCGTACGCGCCGTCGACCCGGGCCTTGTGCAGCAGCTCGTTGACCCGTTGCAGGGTCACTTTCGGTCCATTGCGGATGTCGGCCGGCTCGGCGTAGTGGGCCACCGGTTCGAGCCGACCGTTGACGACCTCGACGTCCATCGAGCTGGCGCCCAGGTCGACGGCCGCGAAGCGCAGTTTCGGGTTCAGCTCGACCAGGGTGGAGCGACGCCCGCCCCGGGAGGCGGCGAGCCCGGCCTCGGCGACGTAACCCAGGGCGACCAGCCGGTCCAGCTCGGCCAACAGGCGCGGGCGGGGCATCTGGAGGCGGTCGCCCAGCTCGGCGCGGGACACGGCTCCCTCGTCGCGGAGCAACCGCAACAGTCGGACGTGCAGGGGCTCGACGGTCCGCACCGGGGAGTTCACCTCTTCATCGAACTCGTTCACATCGACGCAACGCCGAGGTGTTGTGTCCGACACAGTAGGAGCGTTCCGCACCGCCTGTCCAGAGCTTCGACCGTTCCGGTGGCAACTTTTGTCCGTAAGAGCAAAAGCTAATAGTGGATCAAGAAAAGGGCCTGCGGAAACGAACCGGGGGGCGGGAGCGCCTCGCGCTCCCGCCCCCCGGGCGGTGATGGACGTCACACATCTGGTCGAGGCGTGCTGGGACGATGCCGGGCCGTGGGCCGCCCGCAAGCAGGTGCAGAACCAGGTCGGGGCGCTGCGGCTGCGGGAGCGGCCGCTGTGCGATCAGGTCAGCGCTTGGCAGCCGAATTCCGCTTCTTCCTGAGCTTGCGGTCGTCGCGCAGTTCGAGGTACGGCTCGTCGTCGACGGCGTGGCCGGCCGAGATGGCCCGGCCGCGCTCCAACTCCGCGTCGAACTCGGCGCCCAACAGGATCGCGATGTTGCTCAGCCAGAGCCAGACCAAAAAGATGATCACGCCGGCCAGCGCACCGTACGTCTTGTTGTACGAGCCGAAGTTGCTCACGTAGAAGGCGAAGAGACCGGAGATCACCAGCCAGATCACCACGGCGAGCACCCCACCCGGGCTGACCCAGCGGAACCCGCCGTGCCGGGCGTTCGGCGAGGCCCAGTAGAGGATCGCGAACATCAGGCTGACCAGGAGCAGCAGCACCGGCCACTTGGCGACGTCCCAGACCGTGACGGCCGTCGAGCCGAGGCCGACCACGTCCCCGACCACCTCGGCGAGCCGGCCGGTGAAGACCACGATCACCGCGCAGGCCAGCAGGAGCACGCCGATCACCGCCGTCACGCCGACCCGGATCGGCAGCGTCTTCCAGATCGGCCGGCCCTCCGGCACGTCGTAGATCGTGTTCGAGGCGCGCATGAACGCGGCGACGTAGCCCGACGCGGACCAGAACGCCGCCAGCAGACCGATGATCGCCGCGACGCTGGCCAGGCCTCCGCTGTCCCGCGCCTGGTTGATCGCATCCTCGATGATCTTCTGGATGCTCTCGTTGGGCACCGCCTGGTTGACCGTTTCCTTGACGCCCTCGGTGGCGCTGGTGCCCAGCAGGCCGAGGATGGAGATCAGCACCAGCACGCCCGGGAAGATGGACAGCACCCCGTAGTAGGTCAGCGCCGCCGCCCAGTCGGTCAGGCTGTCGTCCTGGAACTCGGTGACCGTGCGGCGCAGCGCAGCCTTCCAGCCGCTGCCGGGCAGATCGGTGGGGCTGTCCGGCCCAGCGTCGGGCCCGACCGGCCCGCTGCGCTCACGGTGGGCGGACGTCTCGTCGGAGGCCATCGCCCCTCCTCTTCGTCGGCGGTGTCGCCCCCAGGACATGCCCCGCGAACAGCGGCTGATAACCCCTACGGGTAGAGCAACCTGCCCATCCGGCGCGACGCCACCAGCAGGCCGACCGCCAGCATCGCCAGCAGGTAGAGCACGTCGAGCAGCCAGAGCCAACCCCCGGTGCCCAGCGCGACGCCACGGATCAGGTGCACGGCCCGGTACAGCGGGGTGACCTCGACCAGCCAGTGCAGCAGGGTCGGGTACGCCTGCGCCGGCACGAAGGTGCCGGAGAAGAGGAACAGGGTGAACTGCGCGGACGCCACCAGGTCGAAATCCTGCCAGCTGCGCATGAAGGTGGAGATCGCCATGCCGAGCGCCCCGAACGCGAACCCGACCAGCACCGCGGCGGGCAGCGCGGTGAGCGCGTGGACGACGCTGGTCAGATCCAACGCGACCATCACCCCGAGGAACGCGGCCGAGTAGGCGCTGCCTCGCAACATCGCCCAACTCAGCTCACCGAGGGCGATCTCGAACGGCCGTACGGGGGTGGCGATCATCCCGTCGTACAGCTTCATGTACTTCATCTTGCCGAAGAAGTTGAATGTGGTCTCGGCAAGCGCCCCGGTCATCGCGGAGGCGGCCAGCATCGCCGGAGCGACGAACGCGGCGTACGACACCAGCCGCCCGTCGGGCAGCGGCAGGTCACCGACCAGCGACCCGACGCCCACGCCGATGGAGAGCAGGTAGAGCAGCGGCTCCACGAAGCCGGAGAGCAGCAGCAGCCAGTAGACCGACTTCAGCGCGGCGAGATTGCGCTCGATGACCGACCCCGACCGCCGGGACGCGGCGGAGACGTCGACCAGCCGGGGCAGGACCAGCGTGACCACGAGATCTCCCTAGACGACGAGCTTGCGGCGGAAGGCGCGCAGCGCCAGCAGCCAACCGACGGCCGCCCACGCAGCCAGGTAGAGCAGGTGCCCGCCGATCGACCACTGCGGGGCGACACCGAGCGTCGCCGCACGACAGAGGTCGACGGCGTGCCACAGCGGAGTCGCGTACGCCAGCCAGCGCAGCGCCTCCGGCAACGACTCGACCGGGAAGAACACGCCGGCGAACAGCGTCATCGGGATGACCGCGAACCGGAACAGCATCGCCAGCCAACTGTCGCTGGACACCATCGCGGCGTACGCGAACGTCGGCGTGGCCCCGGCCAGCCCGAGCAGCGCCACCACCGGCAGGGTGGCCACCGCCCACGGCGACCGCAACGCCCCGAACAACCCGGTGACCAGCAGGAAGGCCGCGATCGTCGTGAGCACCCGGAACAGCACGAAGGCCAGGTGCCCGGCCAGGATGTCGCCCACCCGTAGCGGCGACGCCGTCTGCGCGAAGTAGATCTTGACCCACTGGAAGTTGCTGAACACCGGCCACGTCGAGTCGCCCACGGTCACCTGGAGCGCCGTCGAGGCGATCAGCCCGGGGACCAGCCAGTCGAGGTAGCGCACCCCGTCGACGCCCTGGTCGATGTACGCGCCGACGCCCAGCCCGAAGCCGAGCACGGTCAGCACCGGCAGCAGGAACGACGAGAACACCCCCGCCCGCCAGGTGCGACGAAGATTCACCAGGTAGTGCTCGAACACCGCGTACGCCGGCACCCAGGGCAACCGCGTCCGCTGCGCCACACTCACCATGACCACCCCCCGTCCCCGACCTTCCTACCCCCGGGGTACGACAGGCCGCCGGTCACCCTACGGCGACCCCGTCGACGTGTCGCCCGGGTTTCCGCCGGGTCGCGCGCCACGCCCACGGCCTGCCGGCGGCCTGCCGGCGCGATGATCCACTACAGATCGGCGATGTGGCGCCATCCCGTCGCCCGGACACCGCCGTATCGCCGATCCGGAGTCGATCACATCGCCCGGACAGCGTCGGACCCGACGAACGTGCCCCACGCGTCGGGCGTGAAGACGAGCACCGGGCCAGCCGGATCCTTCGAGTCACGAACGGCCACCAGCCCCGGAAGGTTGTCGGCCACCTCCACGCAGTTACCGCCATCCGGGCCGCTGCGGGTGCTCTTGCGCCACCGGGCGCCGGTCAGCTCCATGTCTCCGCCACTTCCTGCGCTCCCGTCGGATGACTGCTGCTGCGGTAGTGCCTCATGGCAGATCAACTCGGGTTCCTGGAAACCGGGGTATCCCGGTCCCGCGGACACCCCGGTTTTCAGGAAGCCGAGTTGACCTTGGGACTGGGCAGGCCCAGGCGGTCGGACCGCGCGACCGCCGAGGGATTTACCGGGCCGGGGACCTACCGGACACCGGCACCGAGCCCGACGAACGCGCGCCACGCCTCGGGCTCGAAGACGAGCACCGGGCCAGCCGGATCCTTCGAGTCACGAACGGCCACCACCCCCGACAGATTCTCCGCAACCTCCACACAGTTGCCGCCGCTGCCGTTGCTGCGACTGCTCTTGCGCCACCGGGCGCCGGTCAGCTCCATGTCTCCGCCATTTCCACGATCAGTTCGAGGGACTGCTGCTGCGATAGTGCCTCACCCCGGATCGACTCCCACACCTCGACCATCTGCCGCACGTACTCGGCGCGGTCGATGACCTGCCCGTGGCGCTGCCCGTCCAGGTAGACCACATCTTCACCGGTCGCGGTGGTGGCGATCACGAAGGGGCCATCGAGCCCAGCGTAAGCACCGGCGGACAGCGGCACTACTTGGATTCTGACCCGGGGCAGGGCCGAGCCGAGCTTCGCCAGGTGCCGCAACTGCTCGCTCATCACCTCCGGCTCGCCGACGCTGCGGCGCAGCGCGTACTCGTCGACGACCACACTCAGCAGCGGTGGCCGGTCCCGGGTGAGCACGGCCTGCCGGTCGAGCCGGGCTGTCACCTGCTGCTCGACCTCATCCGCCGCGAAGAGCCCGGCACCGGCCAGGATGGCGCGGGCGTAGCCCTCGGTCTGCAACAAGCCCGGCAGGTAGAGCGGCTCGAACGAGCGCAGTGCGGTGGTCTCCTGCTCGATGCCCGCCCAGTCACGGAACCACGGCACCACGGCCTCGCGGCTGATCCGCCGCTGGATGCGCTCGAAGCGCCCGTCGGCAGTGAACACGGCGTCGCACCGGCGCGCGAAGTCCAGACTCGGCCGGCGCTCGGAGGTCTCCACCTTGGCGACCAGTGCCCCGGAGTAGCTCAGCGCCTCCGCCAGCGTCGCCTGGGACATGCCACTGGCTGCCCGGGCCAGCCGTAGCTCCTCCGCGAAATGCTCCAGCATGGACGAACTCTCCACGGACACCCTCCGTACATCCTCGTACCGTGCCGGGCCGATCACCGTACGCGCTGGTCGTCGGCGCGCGGAACCTCCCACGGTAGTCGCGTCCTCAGCAGACTGTCACGCAGCGGGACCGCTCACGGGATCGGACGGCGGGCGGAACCAGGCCGGGGGCGCCCCGTGACCCCCGATCCGGGGCGCTCCCATCCATCGAGCACGCCGGTCCACGAGAAAGGGAGGCTCCGATGCCCCGCTACCGCTCGCACGTGGCGGCGCGACCGTCGTGGCGCTGCCGGGTCTGCGGTGCCGCGTGGCCCTGCTCCCCGGCTCGCCTGGCACTGCTCGGCGAGTACCGCGAGAACCGGACCGGCCTGCTCATCTACCTCGCGACGCTGCTCGACGAGGCGACCGGAGACCTCCCCGGCACCGACCAACTACGCGACCGCTTCCTCACCTGGGCAAGAGCCCGATGAACGACACCTAGAGCAGATCTTGGACAGTTTCCGTTAACAGCTAACGGAAACTGTCCAAGATCTGCGAAGCGAGCGGCGGCACGGGCTCAGTCGACCAGGGTGCGGCCGGTCAGGTGCAGGAAGACGTCCTCCAGGCCGCTGCGCCGCACCAGGACGTTGGCCGGGTTGAGCCCCAGCGCGCCGACCTCGGCGACCGCCGCGTCGCCGTCGGGCACGTAGAGCAGGACCCGGTCGGGCAGCACCTCGACCCGCTCCCCCACACCGTCGAGCTTGCCGGCGAACGGCTCCTGCGACTCGGCCGCGAAGCGCAGCTCGACCACCTCGCGGGTGGAGTGCTCCTCGATCAGCGCCCGGGGTGAGCCCTCGGCGACGATCCGCCCGCCGTCCATCACCACCAGCCGGTCGCAGAGCTGCTCGGCCTCATCCATGTAGTGCGTGGTGAGCACCAGCGTCACGCCCTGCTGCTTGAGCCGGAACAGTCGCTCCCACACCAGGTGCCGCGCCTGCGGGTCGAGCCCGGTGGTCGGCTCGTCGAGCAGCACGATCTCCGGGTCGTTGACCAGGGCGCGGGCGATGGTCAACCGGCGCTTCATCCCACCGGAGAGCGGCTCGACCTTGCTGTCGGCCCGCTCGGTGAGCTGGACGAAGTCGAGCAGCTCGGCGGCCCGTTCCCGGGCGACCCGGCGCGAGATGCCGAAGTAGCGGGCGTACACCGTGAGGTTTTCCCGGACGCTCAGCTCCGGGTCGAGATTGTCCATCTGCGGGCACACGCCGAGCCGGGCCCGGATCGCCGGCCCGTCGCGGACCGGATCCAGGTCGAGGATGCGCAGCTCACCGCCGCTCGGCGGGGAGATGCAGCCGACCATTCGCATGGTGGAGGACTTGCCGGCGCCGTTGGGCCCGAGGAAACCGAACGCCTCACCCGAGCGCACCTCGACGTCGATGCCGTCGACGGCGGTGAAGTCACCGAACCGCTTCACCAGCCCACGAGCCTGAATCAGTGGTCGCCCCGAAGTCACCGCCCGACCCTAGCGGCCGGATCCGACAGCTTTCCACGGAAATTCGGGCCCAGCGTGCAGATCCGGCATGCGAAAGGCCGCGGCACGGGCCGTGAACACCCCGAGGAGACACGAACACTCTTCGCTGCCCCACCCGCCAGCCAATCGACGTGTATCGTCCGATTGTGTCGCCCATCCGTTCGCCCGACGGTTCGTCGCCACCCTCACGACCAGCCAACTCTCCCGTCAGTGAGCCCGGCCCGGCCGAGAACGGGTCGCCACCTCGCCCCAGAGCGCCCCACGCCAGCTCAGCCGACACCAGCACGCCCGAAGGCACCGATTCGGCCGAGCGGCTCGGCGATGATGCTCGGGCCGTTGACGAGCGCGCCACCCGGGAGCTGGCCGCCCAGTTCGAGGACGAGAAGCCGGGCCGGGTGCTGTCCGGGCCGGCCGGCCTACTCTTCACCGCAGCGGCGCTGGCGGTCGGCCTTCTCGCCCTGTGGCAGGTCTTCCGCCCTCTGGCGCAGGGCAGCAAATACTATTTGATCATCTTCCTGGCGGGCATGCTGCCGCCGGTCTTCCTGGTCCACCCGGCGGGCCTGCGAATGCCGGCCTGGCGGCGGCGCAGAAGCGACAGCGACAGCGACGGCAGCGCTCTGGCGCGGCCCACCGCCGTGGACTGGGCACTGGCCGTCCTGGCGGTGGCCGCCTGCCTCTACCCCGTCCTACCGATCCCCCTGGGTACGGGTGGCGGCGGTTACAACGCCTTCCTCGACCGGCAGGGTCTGCTGGCACCCCCGGATCTGGTGCTGGGCACCATCCTGCTGCTCCTGCTGCTCGAAGCCTGCCGGCGCACCACCGGGTGGATCCTGCCCGCGGTCTGCCTGCTGTTCCTCGGCTACGGCTACTACGGCGGGTTGCTGCCGCAGTCCTGGCCGGTAGCCCACGCCGGGCTCGACTTCAGCCAACTGGTCGACGCGTTCTACAACTCCGACAGCGGCTTCTACGGCACCCCGCTGGACGTGGCGGCCTCGTACATCGTGCTGTTCACCATCTACGGCGCGGTTCTGGAACTGTCCGGGGCGGGGCGGTTCTTCGTCGAACTGTCGGCGGCGGCGTTCCGCCGCTCGCGCACCGCCGCCGGGCGTACGGCGGTGGCCTCCGGCTTCCTGCTCGGCACCGTCTCCGGGTCCGGGGCCGCCACGACGGTGAGCATCGGGGCGGTCACCTGGCCGCTGCTGCGCCGTGCCGGCTACCCGGCCGAGCGCGCGGGCGGAATGCTGGCCGCCGCCGGTGTGGGCGCGATTCTCTCCCCGCCCACCCTGGGCGCGGCGGCGTTCATCATCGCCGAGTATCTGGGCGTCTCGTACCTGCAGGTGCTGAGCTGGGCAACCGTGCCGACCGTGCTCTACTACCTCGGCATCCTGCTCTCCGTGGAGATCGACGCCCGCCGCTCCGGCGTACGCCCGGTGGTGATCGACGTCGGCTCTCCGTGGCGCCTGCTGGCCCGGTTCGGCTACCACTTCGCCTCGCTGATCGCCATCGTCGTGTTCCTCGCCGTCGGCATGTCCGCGACGAGGGCGGTCGTCTTCGCCACCCTCCTGGCCGCCGCGCTCTCCTTCCTGGACCGTACGCACCGGCTCACGCCACCCCGGCTGATGACCGCGCTCGTCACCGGGGTGCGCGGCGCGCTCGCCGTGACCGCCGTCTGCGCCGCCGCCGGCATCATCACGGCGACCACCACCAAGACCGGCCTCGGGCCGCAGGCGGCGGCGCTGCTGGTCGGCGGGGCCAAGGCGGCCACCTCCAACCCGACTGTCGTGCTGGCGCTCACCGCGCTGCTCGCTGCCGTCGCACTGAGCCTGCTGGGCCT
Organism: Micromonospora sp. NPDC005197; assembly: GCF_040608295.1. NCBI lineage: Bacteria > Bacillati > Actinomycetota > Actinomycetes > Micromonosporales > Micromonosporaceae > Micromonospora > Micromonospora sp. NPDC005197. Next base: position 37,219 of record NZ_JBEXHY010000004.1, read on the forward strand.
GGCCGTGCCGGTCACCGCCTCGTTCGTGATCGGTTGGGTGATCGTCGGCCCGGCCCTGCTCGACCTGGGTGTGACAGCGCCCGCCGCGGCGATGTTCGTCTTCTACTTCGCGGTCCTGTCCGAGGTGTCCCCGCCCACCGCGCTCGCGGCAGTGGCCGCCGCCGCCGTCACCGGCGGCCGGTTGGTGCCGACCATGTGGCAGACCCTGCGCTACGCCCTGCCGGCCTACCTGATCCCGATCGCGTTCGTGATCACGCCGGCCGGCCTCGGTCTGCTGGGCATCGGCGGCGTCCTGCGGATCGCCTTCGCCGCCGTGGTGACGGCGCTCAGCGTGTCCGTGCTGGCCGTCGCCGCCGGTGGCTGGCTGCCCGGCGTGGGTCCCGCCGGCGCCCCGGAACGCGTGCTCGGCGCCATCGCCGGCGTCACCCTGCTCTGGCTCGAACCCGTGCCGGTCGCGGTCGGCGTGGCGCTGGCCGCCATCGCCGCAGCGGGAGTGCTCGTCCGACGCGGATCCACGGGCCGACCGCGAACACCAACAGAGGAGAAACTGTGCGACGAATCGACGTACGACTCGCGGCGGGCCTGAGCGTGCTCGCCCTCGTCACGACCGCGGGCTGCGGTGGCCAGCAGGGCAGCGCCGCCGAGGACGACACGTCCAGCGCGGTCACCTGCGAGGTGGCCCGGGAGACCCGGGTCGGCATCGCCACCGGTAACGCGACAGGCGTCTACTACCCGATCGGCAACGCCCTGGCCGGGCAGTTGTCCGGGTCGACCGGCGGCAAGCTCACCGGCACCGCCGCCGAGACCGGCGCCTCGGTCCAGAACGTCGAGCAGTTGGTCGGCGGCCAGTACGACGTGGCGTTCTCGCTGTTCGACACGGCGGTCAACGCGGTCGAGGGCAAGGGCAGCTTCTCCGCGCCGCAGCCGGTGCAGGCGTTGGCCCGCCTCTACGACAACTACACCCAGGTGGTGGTCCGTAAGGACTCGGGAATCACCTCGGTGGCCGGCATGCGCGGCAAGCGGATCTCCACGGGCTCCCCGAAGTCCGGCACCGAGGTGATGGCGAACCGGCTGCTGGAGGCCGCCGGACTCGACCCGGCCAAGGACGTTCGGGCCCAGCGGCTCGACCTGACCAAGACGGTCGAGGGAATGAAGGACGGCAGCATCGACGGCTTCTTCTGGTCCGGCGGTCTGCCCACCGGCGGCCTGACCGACCTGTTCACCACCGCCGGCGACACCGTGCGGTTCGTCGACATCGCGGCCCTGCTGCCGAAGCTGACCGCGCTGAGCCCCGGCTACCAGGCCGGCACGATCGGTCGGGACGTGTACCGGACGGCGACCGACACCCCGACCATCGTCGTACCCAACGTGCTGCTGGTCCGCGCGGATCTGGACGCCAACGTCGCCTGCGCGATCACCCGGACGGTGTTCGACAAGCGCGACGTCCTGGCCCAGGCCAACCCGGCGGCCAAGGGGATCTCGCTGGAGAAGGCCCGCAGGACCCTGCCGGTGCCGCTGCACCGCGGCGCCGAGAAGGCGCTGAACGACCTCGGCGCGAAGTGACGGCCGGTCAGCCGTCGGCCGGCGCGGTGGCGGCGCGGGCCGCGGCGACCAGCCGGTCGGTCTCGGCGAGCAGGGCCGCGTCGTCCGCCGGTGTGCCGGGATCGAGACGGACCGTCCAGGTCAGACCGTCCACGCCGGCCACCCGCCGGGCCGCGACCCGGGCCGCGCCGCCGGGCACCGGCTGGTGTTCGGTGTACGCGACGGAGCGCGTCACCCGTGCCCGCACCTGGTGCGGCAGCTCACCCGGGTCGAGCAGCAGGTACGTCTCAGCCGGCCCGTCGGCGACCACGGTGTAGCCGTCGCGCTCGACGACCGTCTCGGCGGGCGTGACGGTCAGCTCCCGACCGGACCAGACCGCCTTGAGCACGTCGTGCCAGCCGATGCGGTGCCCCCGGCCGGGCAGCCACAGCCCGAGGTTGCTGGCCACGACGACCCCGTCGCCCTCGCCGTTGCCCGCCGCCGACCAGGCGAGCACCCGCTCGTCGGCGGCCAACGGTGGCCGGTCGGCCGGCGGCAGCTTCGGCTTGCGGCTGAACAGTCCCATCTAGAGCCCTCCCGCGGCCTGCTCGCGCAACGCCCGGGCATGCTGCTCCAGCGACAGCAGTTCGCCGAAGGCGGCGAAGTACTCGTCCTTGTTGGTGACCGGGTTGATCCGCTGGATGCGCGACTTGAGGTCGCGGATGCGGGCCGTCACCGACCCGAACTGCACCCGGGCCATGGTGATCGACACGTAGCGTGGGTCCGCTTCACCGTCGATCCGCAGCGGCTCGACGGCCAACTCGCCGACCAGCGCCGCCGAGGCCAGGTCGTCACAGGCGTCACGGACCTTCTCGATCCAGACGGCGCCGCCGGTCGCCGACGCGGCCCCACCGGCCGCCGCGACAGCAGCCCGCACGGCGACGTGCACCGGGTTGCGGTATTCCGTCGCCTCGACCGCGTCGAACATCGGCCCGGCCAGCACCGGCTGTTGCAGGGCGAGCTTCAACGCCTCGCGCTCGACCATCGACTGTGGGCTGTCCACCGCCGGTTCGGGGCGGGACGGGGCGGATCGCGGGGCGGGTGCGGCGTCCCGGCCGCCGGGCGGCGGGGTGTTGGCGGCGGCGAGCACCGCCCGCTGCACCGGCTCGATCTCCATGCCGAGGTCCATGGCGAGCTTGCGGACGTACTCCGGGCGCTTTTCCCGGTCTTTCAGCTGCGCGACCAGCGGCGCGGCCCGGCGCATCGCCTCGACCCGGCCGTCGACGGTGTCCAGGTCGAAGCGGCTGATCTCGTGGCGCAGCGCGAAGTCGACCAGGGGCTCGCGCCGAGCGACCAGGTCGCGAACCGCCAGGTCGCCCTTGGCCAACCGCAGGTCGCACGGGTCCATGTTGTCGGGGCTGACCGCGATGAAGGTCCGGCCCACGAAGCGCTGGTCGTCGGAGAAGGCACGCAGCGCCGCCTTCTGCCCGGCGGCGTCCCCGTCGAAGGTGAAGATGATCTCGCCGGCCACCGAGTCGGTGTCCAGCAGGAGCCGGCGCAGCACCCCGATGTGGTCCGCGCCGAACGCGGTGCCGCAGGTCGCCACCGCAGTCGTCACCCCGGCCAGGTGGCAGGCCATCACGTCGGTGTAACCCTCGACGATCACCGCCCGGCCCTGCTTGGCGATCTCCCGCTTGGCCTGGTCGATGCCGTAGAGCACGTGCGACTTCTTGTAGATCGGCGTCTCGGGGGTGTTCAGGTACTTCGGGCCGTCGTCGTCGTCGAAGAGCTTGCGCGCGCCGAAGCCGATCACGTCGCCGGCGAGGTCCCGGATCGGCCACAGCAGCCGGCGTCGGAACCTGTCGATCAGCGTGCCCGAGCGGGACTCCCGGGACAGCCCGGCGGTGACCAGCTCCTGATGGGTGAAGCCCTGCTGGCGCAGGTGCTTGGTGAGCAGGTCCCAGCCATCCGGCGCGAACCCGCACCCGTAGCGCTCGGCGGCGGCCCGGTCGAAGCCCCGTTTGGCCAGGAACTCCCGGGCCGGCCGCGCCCCGGCGGTGCTGAGCTGCGCCCGGTAGAAATCGACCGCGGCGGCGTGCGCGGCGACCAGGCGCTGCCGTTGGCCCTGCTGCGGGCGGGGACGCGGGGTGCTCCGGTCGTCCTCGACGTAGCGCAGCTGGATGCCGGCACGCCCGGCCAGCCGCTCGACCGACTCGACGAAGCTGAGGTGCTCCGCGTCCATCAGGAACTTGATCGCGTCGCCGCCGGCCCCGCAGCCGAAGCAGTACCAGACGTTGCGGGCCGGCGAGACGTTGAACGACGGGCTCTTCTCGTCGTGGAACGGGCACAGGCCCTTGAGGTTGCCGCCGCCAGCGGACTTCAGGGTGACCGTCTCGGAGATCACATCCCCGATCGAGGTGCGTTCCCGGACCAGTGCGATGTCCTCGTCCCGGATCCGCCCAGCCATGCGCCACCCCCTCGGCGTACATCCTGCCCTGCCGGGCCGAGGACACGCCGGCCGGGGGACACCGGTGTGGCGGGGGCCGCCGTCGGGCTCACCCGTTCCGGCCCGGCCGCCGGGACCGCGCGGGGACCATGACCAGATGCGCAGGGTACGCGGTGACGGCGCTCGCCGGCGGGGCCGGATCCTCGGGCGGCTGGGGCTGCGTGGCGTGGCGCCCGCCCAGGACGAGGCAGGCCACCGGCACGCCACCTGGCTCGAACTCTTCCTCGACCTCATCTTCGTGTACGCGCTGGCGGCCGTCGTACGTCGGCTCGGCGACGACCCGACCCCGGCGCCGACGGCCGTGCTGGCCGTGATCGGGCTGTTTCTGGTGGTCCAGTGGTGCTGGCTGGGGCAGGTCTTCTACGACAACCGGTTCGACCCGGACGACGCGCCGCACCGGCTGCTGGTGCTGGTCGCCCTGGTCGGCGCCGGCGCGATGACGCTCGGCGTCGACGAGGTGCCGGAGAGCGTGCTGCTTCCGGTGGGATACCTGGTCGTGCGGGGTGTGCTGCTCCTGCTGTATCTGCGGGCCCGGCCGACCAGCCCGATGGCCCGGACGGTGACCACGATCTACCTGCTCGGCTTCGGGACGGGCTGGCTCATCTGGCTGGCCTCGCTGGTCGCCCCCACCGGGTCGCGCCCGACGCTGTGGATCATCGCGATGGTCGTCGAGCTGGCCACCCCCTGGGTCGGCCGACGCTGGCTGAACGACTGGCCGGTGGACAACCGGCACCTGCCGGAACGCATCGGCCAGTTCACGATCATCGTGTTGGGCAGCGCGATGGCCAACCTGCTCTTCGCGGTGCCGGATCACCCCCCACCGCACATGATCCTGACGGCCGGGCTGGCCTTCCTCATACCGGCGGCCGTCTGGTGGGCGTACACCGCCTTCGTCACCACCCGGGTGCTGCAGAGCCGATTACGCGGCGGGCAGGCGTACGGCTACCTGCACTTTCCGCTCGGCGGTGCGTTGTTGCTGCTGGGCTGGGCCCTCGGCCAGGTGGTCCGACTGGTCGACGACAACGTGCGCCACCTGCCGCTCGAACTGCGACTGGTGCTGGCCGCCTCCGTGATCGTCTGGACGTTGTGTGGGCTGGCCCTGTCCTGGTTGTGGTGCCGGCCGAGCGCGGGCCGGCTGGCGATCACCGGGTACGGGATCGTCTCGGTCGGCGTGGTCACCACCTGGGTGCACGAACCGAAGCTGATGCTGCTGCTGCTCGCGGTGGCGATCGTCGGGTACGCCGTGCTGCTCAGCCGGGCCCTCGGCAAGCTCGACGAGGACCCGGCAGTCGGCGCCTGACGCTCAGGCCGCGGCCGGCTCCTCCGCGGCGACCTGCCGGTTCCAGTCCGCCTTGGTGGAGCGCCAGCCCTCGTCGTCCATGCCGCGCCGCCAGTAGCCGGAGATGGAGAGACGGTCGGCGGGCACGCCCCGCTCGCCGCGCAGCAGCCGGCGCAGCTCCCGGACGAACGTCGCCTCGCCGTGCACGAAGGCGTGCACGGAACCGGGCGGGAACTCCAGCTCCCGCACCGCCGCCACCAGGGCGTCGCCCACCGGGCGGTCACCCCGGTGCAGCCAGGTCAGCTCCACGGCACCGGGGCTGAGCAACTGCTGCTCCTCCGCCGGGTCGGCGATCTCGACGAGGACCCGGGCCGGAGCGCCCAACGGCAGCCGTTCCAGGGCGGCGGCGATCGCCGGCAGGGCGCTCTCGTCGCCGACCAGGAGGTGCCAGTTCGCGTCCGGGTCCGGCGCGTACGCCCCGCCGGGGCCGACGAAGTGCACCGGGTCACCCGGGCGCAGCGCCGCGGCCCACGGGCCGGCCAGCCCCTCGTCGCCGTGGTGCACCACGTCCACGGTCAGCTCCCCGGCCAGCGGGTCCCACCGCCGCACGGTGTACGCGCGCAGCCGGGGCCACTGCTCCCGGGGCAGGTCCCGGCGGATCGCGGCGAGGTCCAGCGGCTGCGGGTACGCGACGCCGGGCGCCGGAAAGACCAGCTTGATGTAGTGGTCGGTGAACTCGCCCACCGGCAGGCCGGTCAGCTCGTCCCCACCGAGGACGAGCCGGATCAGGTGCGGGGTGGGTCGCTCGGTGCGCAGCACCTGGACCGAGGTGACGTTCCTTGGGCGTTCCGTCATGCACTTAGGTTAGCCTAAGTTGCTGTGGTCGCCTCCGGCGGTGCGCCGCCGCCGACCAGACGGGTGTGCCAGCTCATCGCCGCCGGGTCGGTGAGCGAGGCGATCTGGTCGATCACCACGCGCAGCCGGGCGGCGTCGTCCGGCGCGGCCCGCCACAGCGGGGCGAACACCGGGTCGAGCCCGTCCGGGGCCCGTCCGACCAGCGCCGCCGCCAACTCGGCCAGCATCGTCCGCTGCCGCTCGTAGCGACCCCGGAAGCCGGTGCGCCGCATCACGTAGCGCAGGGCGATGCCCTTGAGCAGCGCGCACTGGGCCCGGACCCGTCTCGGCACCACCAGATCGGCGGCGTAGCGGCGGTGCGGCCCGGGGCCGTACCGCTCCTCGGTGGCCGCCACCGCCGCCGACACGAACCGACCGGTCAGGCCGCTCGTGGTGGCCTTCAGCGCGACCTGGGCGCGGTGGCTGCCGTCGTAGCCGACGAGGGGGGCGAGCAGCGGGTCAGCCAGCAGCTCGACCAGCACCTCGGCCAGGTCGGCCGGAGACTCCCCGGAGTAGGCGGCGGCCACGTCGGCGCAGAGCGCGGCCCGCTCGTCGGCGTCCGCGAGCAGCGGGCGCAGCGCGACGTACCCGCCGTGGATGCCGTCCTCCACGTCGTGCACCGAGTACGCGACATCGTCGGCCCAGTCCATCACCTGCGCCTCCAGGCAGCGCCGGTCGCCGGGCGCACCGGCCCGGATCCAGCCGAAGACCGCCGCGTCGTCGGCGTACACCCCGAACTTGCGCTGCCCGTCGCGGCGCGGCCAGGGGTACTTGCCGATCGCGTCGAGCGACGCCCGGGTGAGGTTCAGCCCGGCCGACGAACCGTCCGGGGCGAGCACCTTCGCCTCCAGCCGGGTCAGCACCCGCAGCGTCTGCGCGTTGCCCTCGAAGCCGCCGCAGGGCGCGGCGAGCAGGTCCAGCGCCGCCTCGCCGTTGTGCCCGAACGGCGGGTGCCCGAGGTCGTGGGCGAGCCCGGCGACGTCCACCACGTCCGGGTCGCACCCCAGCCGGGCGCCCATCTCCCGGGCGATCTGGGCCACCTCCAGCGAGTGGGTCAGCCGGGTCCGCAGGAAGTCGTCGGTGCCGGCGGTGTGCACCTGGGTCTTGGTGGCCAGCCGGCGAAACGCCGCGGAGTGCAGCACCCGGGCCCGGTCACGCTCGTACGGCGACCGGCGGTGGCCGGTGTCCTTGGGCGGCTCCTGGACCAGCCGGGCGTCCGCGGGGTTCACTTTTGGCGCAGAACGCAGAACTCGTTGCCCTCCGGGTCGGACAGGACCGTCCAGTCGACGTCACCCTGGCCGATGTCGACGTGCCGGGCGCCCATGTCGACCAGACGCTCGACCTCGGCCTCCTGGTCGGCCGGGCGGAGGTCGAGATGCAACCGGTTCTTGCGCTCCTTGCCGTCGGTCACCGGCACGAAGACCAGCCCGGGAAGGCGGTCGGCGGACTGGCGGATCTCCACCTCGTCCGGTCTCTCGGTGACGACCTGGTATCCGAGCGCCTCGGCCCACCAGCGGGCCAGTCGGGCCGGATCGCGGGCATCGATGGTCAGGTTCTCCCAGACGCTGGTCATACAACCACCTTTCCCGTCGACGGCGGACACAGTCGGCCGTGTGAGCGAGCCAAGGTTACGCCCGCCGATGCCGCTCGGCCTGCCCTCGACGCAGCACCGGCGCGCGCGCAACCGCCGATCGGTCCCCAGTTGTGGACCGATCGCCCTGGGTTACGGGCTCGCGGGCGGAAGTGGCCACCGGTAGCGTTCCCAGCGCGGAAAGTGACCAACCGACCGAGACGCGGAGCCGACCGCTAGGGAGACGCTCGTGGATGCAGACACGGTGGTGGGAACGGAACTGCTCGGGCTGCGTCGACGCCGGCCCGAGGTCGCCGGTGCCGTGCTGGCCGGCACCGACGGGCTGCTCATCTCCAGCGACCTGCCGAGCACCGACGCCACCCACCTCGCCGCGCTCGCCGCAGCCAGCTACGGGCTCGGTCACCGGGTCGCCGACACGGTCCGGCGGGGCGAGTTCCGCGAGTCGGTGGTGTGCACCACCGACGGCTGCGTGATCACCTACCCGGCCGGGCGCAGCGCCCTGCTGACACTGGTCACCGGGTCGGCGGCGAAGGATCTGGAGGGGCTGCACGAGGAGGCCCGGGTGGTGGCGCACCGGGCCGGCCGTGTGCTGGACACCCGGGGCGGCGGGATCGGCGCCACGGCGATGCCCGACGCGCACGCGCCGCTGGCCGTGCGTACCCCGATGGCGACCCTGCCGACGCAGCTGCGCCGCTCGGCCCGACCCACCTGGCGTCGCCCGCCGATCTGAGCGCCGACGACGGCCCGGCCCGCCGCCGATCTGGGCGCGCCAGCGACGGCCCGGTCCGCCGCCGATCTGGGCACGCTGGCGGCGGCCCGGTCGGCCGGGCCGCCGCCGGCGTCCGCGTCAGCGGCTGTCCGACCCGTCGGTCTCCACGGCTGCCCGGCCGGCCTCCAGGCGGGCCACCGGCACCCGGAACGGCGAGCAGGACACGTAGTCGAGACCGACCTCGTGGAAGAAGTGCACCGAGTCGGGGTCCCCGCCGTGCTCGCCGCAGATGCCGAGCTTCAGCCCGGGCCGGGCGGCCCGGCCCTCCTCGGCGGCGATCCGGATCAGTCGGCCGACCCCGTCCCGGTCGATCGACTCGAACGGCGAGATGCCGAAGATGCCCAGTTCCAGGTAGCGCCAGAAGAACGCGCCCTCGACGTCGTCCCGGGAGAAGCCCCAGGCCATCTGGGTGAGGTCGTTGGTGCCGAAGGAGAAGAACTCCGCGGCCTCGGCGATCTGCCCGGCGGTCAGCGCCGCCCGGGGCACCTCGATCATGGTGCCGATCAGCACCTCGACCCCGCTGTCACCGACCACCTCGGCGATGATCTTCTCGGCCTCGGCGCGTACCGTCTCCAGCTCCTGCACGGCTCCGACGAGCGGCACCATGATCTCCGGCTTGGCCACCCGGCCCTCCCGGGCGCAGGTCACCGCCGCCTCCGCGATGGCCCGGACCTGCATCGCGAACAGGCCGGGGATGACCAGGCCGAGGCGGACGCCGCGCAGCCCGAGCATCGGGTTCTCCTCGTGCATCCGCCGGACGGCGGCGAGCAACGCCTCCTCCTTGGCCACGTCCTCGCCGCGTTCCTGCGCGACCGCGACGTTGACGGCGAGCTGCTCCAACGGCGGCAGGAACTCGTGCAGCGGCGGGTCGATCAGCCGGACGGTGACCGGCAGCCCGTCCATCTCGTGGAAGATCTGCACGAAGTCGGCCCGCTGCAACGGCAGAAGCGCCTCCAGCGCGGCCTCCCGCTCGTCCGCGGCGCGCGCCAGGATCAGCCGCTCGACCAGCTCCCGCCGGTCGCCGAGGAACATGTGCTCGGTGCGGCACAGCCCGATGCCCTCGGCGCCGAAGCGCCGGGCACGGGCGGCGTCCGCGCCGGTGTCGGCGTTCGTGCGGACCGCCAGCCGCCGCCTGCCGTCGGCGTGCGTCATGATCCGGTGTACGGCCCGGACGAGCGCGTTGTCGATGTGCTCGGGGTCGAGGCTGCCCTCGAAGTACTGCACGACCTCCGACGGCATGACCGGCACCTCACCGAGGTACACCTTGCCGGTGGTGCCGTCGATGGAGACGACGTCGCCCTCGTTGACGGTCCGCCCGGCCACGGTGAAGCGCTTCGCCGGCACGTTCACGTCGATCGCGTCGGCGCCGGAGACGCAGGTCTTGCCCATTCCCCGGGCCACCACGGCGGCGTGGCTGGTCTTGCCGCCGCGCGAGGTGAGAATGCCCTTGGCGGCGATCATGCCGTTCAGGTCGTCCGGGTTGGTCTCCCGGCGGACCAGGATCACCGACTTGCCCTCGGCGGCCAGCTCGACGGCCCGCGCGGAGGTGAAGACCACCGTGCCGGACGCCGCGCCCGGTGAGGCGCCGATGCCCGTGGCGACCGCCTCGAACTCGTGGTCAAGCTGGAAGCGGGGGAACATCAGCTGGGCGAGCTGTGCGCCGTTGACCCGGTGCAGCGCCTCGTCCAGGTCGATCAGGCCCTCGTCGATGAGCTGCCCGGCGATGACGAACGCGGCGGCGGCCGTGCGCTTGCCGACCCGGGTCTGCAACATCCACAGCTTGCCGCGCTCGATGGTGAACTCGATGTCGCACAGATCCCGGTAGTGCTCCTCCAGCCGGGCCATGAACGAGAGCAGTTCGTCGTAGGACTTCTTGTCGAGCTGCTCCAACTCCTGCAACGGCACGGTGTTGCGGATGCCGGCGACCACATCCTCGCCCTGCGCGTTGGCCAGGTAGTCGCCGTAGATGCCCTGCGCGCCGCTGCCCGGGTCGCGGGTGAAGGCGACGCCGGTGCCCGAGTCGGGGCCGAGGTTGCCGAAGACCATGGTCACCACGTTGACCGCGGTGCCGAGATCGGCCGGGATGCGCTCCTGGCGGCGGTAGAGCACCGCGCGCTCGGCGTTCCACGACTCGAAGACCGCCCGGATGGCCAGGTCGAGCTGTTCCCGCGGCTGCTGCGGGAACTCCCGGCCGGTGTGCTTGGCGAAGATCTTCTTGTACGCGTCGACCAGCCCGCGCAGGTCGTCCGCGTCCAGGTCCAGGTCGTTGTGCGTACCCTTGGCGCTCTTGGCCTCGTCGAGGGCGTGCTCGAACTCCTCGCCCGGCACCTCGCAGACGGTCTTGCCGAACATCTGGATCAGCCGGCGGTAGGAGTCCCAGGCGAACCTGTCGTTGCCCCCCGCCTGCGCGGAGAGCCCGACCACGCTCTGGTCGTTGAGGCCGACGTTGAGGACGGTCTCCATCATGCCGGGCATGGAGAACTTGGCCCCGGAGCGGACGGACACCAGCAGCGGGTCCCCCGGGTCGCCGAGGCGCTTGCCCATCGCCCGTTCCAGCGCCTCCAGGTGCGCCTCGATCTGACCGGCGAGGCCGTCCGGCTCCCGCCCGGTCGCGAGGTACGCCTGGCAGGCCTCGGTCGTGATGGTGAAGCCGGGCGGGACGGGCAGACCGAGGTTGGTCATCTCGGCGAGGTTGGCCCCCTTGCCGCCGAGCAGGTCCTTGAGATCCTTGTTGCCCTCGGAGAAGTCGTAGACGTACTTGTGTTCGTCGGTCTCTTGCGCTGCCACCAGAGCCTCCCACGCGCGCCGGATTGACACTTAACGAAGGTTCAGGGCGAAGGTTAAGCGAAGATCGGGTGGCCTGGGACCGTTCGGTGACAATAGGCACAGCCATCACGACTATCCGCGTTCGTACCGGTTTTTGGGAACGCTTCCACGCGCACGATCACGCATCTCCGCCGGTCCTCGTATTCTTGACGGCACTGGTTCTGTCGAAACTCGCTTTTGCCATATCCGACGCGAATAACCCCTCCGGAGCCGTCGTCGTGTCATCCCTTCCGCTCTCCTCCCCCGCCCCCGAGCCGACCCCGACGGCCACCGTCGCCGACTCGGCCGCAGTGCCCGCGCACCAGCCGGAGGCCGGCGACCTGGCTGTGCTCGCCGCGCGGGCGGCCGGCGACGACCTGCTCGCCCCTGCGGTACGCCTCGACAGCGTCGTACCGGCACCGGAACGGGTCGAACCGGATCCCACCGCGTCCTTCGTGCTCACCGGGGACACGGCCATCCGGGTCAGCGCCCACCCGGGCGCCCGCGCGGTGGCGGACCACCTCGCCGAGCTGCTCCGACCGGCAACCGGGTTCCTCCTGCCGGTCGCCGACACCCGTGCGGTCGGGCCGACCGGCCCGCTGACGCTCACCCTGGCCGCCACGCCCGCCAGCCCGGCCCCCGCCGTCGAGCGCCCGACCACCGACCTCGGGGCGGAGGGCTACCGGCTCGACGTGACCACCACCGAGGTACGCCTCGTCGCCGACACCCCAACCGGTCTCTTCTACGGCGTACAGACGCTCCGGCAGCTGCTCCCCGCCGCCGTGGAGAACCCGACGCCGGTGACCACGCGCTGGTCGCTGCCCGGCGGCACGATCCTGGACCGCCCCCGCTTCCCCTACCGGGGCGCGATGCTCGACGTGGCGCGACACTTCTTCGCCGTCGAGGACGTCCTACGGGTGATCGACCACCTCGCCCGCTACAAGCTCAACCACCTGCACCTGCACCTCACCGACGACCAGGGGTGGCGCATCGCCGTCGACTCCTGGCCGAAGCTCGCCACCGTCGGCGGGGCGAGCGAGGTCGGCGGCGGCCCCGGCGGCCACTACACCAGGGCGGACTACCGGCGGATCGTCTCCCACGCGGCCGCCCGGCACGTCACGCTGGTCCCGGAGATCGACCTGCCCGGCCACACCAACGCGGCGCTCGTCGCCTACCCCCAGCTCGCACCGGACAAGGTCGCGCCGCCGCCGTACACCGGCACCGAGGTCGGCTTCAGCTACGTCGACCCGGCCGACGAGCAGACGTACGACTTCATCGCCGACGTGCTCGGCGAGGTGGCCGCCCTCACCCCCGGGCCGTGGCTGCACATCGGCGGCGACGAGGCGTTCAAGGTCAAGGGTGCGGTCTACACCGATTTCGTGGAGAGGGCGCAGCGGATCGTCGCCGACACCGGCAAAACCGTGGTGGGCTGGCACCAGCTCGCCCCGGCCGCACACCTCGACGGGCGGGTCCTGCAGTGGTGGGGCACCGACGCCGACGATCCCACCACGGCCGACGCGGTCCGGCGGGGCGCTCGGCTGATCCTCTCCCCCGGCAACCACGCCTACCTGGACATGAAGTACGCCGCGGACACCCCGATCGGGCACGACTGGGCCGGCCTCATCGACGTACGGCGGGCGTACGACTGGGATCCGGGCACGCACGTCGCCGGCGTGCCCACCGCGGCCGTCCTGGGCGTGGAGGCCCCGCTGTGGACCGAGTCGGTCACCTCGCTCGCCGACATCGAGTTCATGCTGTTTCCCCGGTTGCCCGCCATCGCCGAGCTGGGCTGGTCACCCCGGGCCGCGCACGACTGGGCCGGATTCCGCGAGCGCCTGGCCGGGCACGGGCCACGCTGGTCCACCGCCGGGATCACCTTCCACCGCGCCCCCGAGATCCCCTGGCCGGCGACGCCCACGGTCCCCCGGCAACACCGCGCACCCCAGAACGACCCGACAACCCCCTGAAGGCGCGGCACACCGCGAGGTCGCCGTCAGCGGCGTGCCGCCCCACCGACGGACACCGTGCACGCATGATCGTGCTCGATCCTGGATGTAGTGGCCTCGCCCGCGTGGCGAGGGCCCTGTTTCCAGGATCGAGCACGATCATCCGGTGGCGGTGGGGCCGCCTGGAGGTGATCCACTCGGGTTCGGTGATGTCGGGGTGTCCCGCGCGCCCGGATACCCCGACTTCGCCGAAGTCGAGTCGATCACCACCGGGTGGTGGCGGATGTCCGTTTCCGATGGATGGTTTGGGGTGGATTCGGCATCGCCGTCCCGTGGTCGGTGCCACCCTGGTGGCGGAATCGGGGACCCGGCGGGGTCGTTATACCTGGCATGCCGCCGCGAGCCTCGGGCTTCGGTGGCGCGGCAGCCGCCGGGAACACCCGCCCGGCCGCCGCCGTTACATCCCCGCACGGCCGAGCACCACGATTGGCCGGCCCGTGTGGCGGCCCGTCGGGAACACCCGTGCGGTCGCCGCGGTTACACGGCCGAGCACCACCGGCCGGCGTGGTCCGGAATGCGGAATGACTCGCTGCCCCGGACCGTTGCACCACCCTCCGGGACAACCCCGTGCAGGCCCCCCGCCGGGCCGCCTGGCCACGTCCCGCCGTGAACTTTCCCGCTCGGCACACATCCCCCCGGTTTTTGTGTGTCGTTGCGTTTTCCCCCGATGCAGAGGAGCACGCCATCATGCGTACCGATCTGATTCGTAAGACCGCTCTGACCGCTGCTGGCCTCGCCTTCACCGGCGGCGCCATCGCCGGCCCCGTCACCACCGCCTACGCCGCGTCCGAGGCCAAGCCCGCGTCGCAGACCCAGGCCGACCGCAAGCCCTCGGGTGAGCGTCAGCTGGGCGTGCGCTACGAAGCCCAGCCCAACTTCTACTACTGCGGCCCCGCCGCCGCCCGTAACGCCCTGTCCGTGCAGGGCAAGAACATCAGCGTGGACGCCATGGCCAAGGAGATGGGCACCACCGAGGCCGGCACCAACAGCATCAACGACATCACCCCGGTACTCAACAAGGAGACCGGTAAGAACGACGCCTACCACAGCGTCGAGATCAGCAAGCCCGACGCCGACGCCACGCAGACCGACCAGCTACGCGCCGACATCGTCAAGACCGTCGACAACGGCCGCGCCGTGGTCGCCAACATCGCCGGCACCAGCACCGACACCGACGGCAACACCCACTCGTTCGAAGGCGGGCACTACATCAGCGTCGTGGGCTACCGCGACAACGGCACCACCGTACGGATCGCCGACTCCGCCGACCCGAACACCGCCTCCTACGACATCACCGTCGAGCACCTCGCCGACTGGATCGCCACCCGCGGCTACGCCACCAGCTGACCCCACCCCAGCACCACCACCGACAAGGGCCGGACCCCACCACGGGGCCCGGCCCTTTCGGCATGCCCCGGGTCAGCGATCCCTACCGGTGCGGGCCTCCGCCCCCGCGCCGAGTGGCCCGGTTCCTCAGCCCACCTGCCCAAGACATGAGCAGATCTTGGACAGTTTCCGTTATCGGCTAACGGAAACTGTCCAAGATCTGTGCGTTCAGGCTGCGGCGGTGCGGTCGGAGACGGGTAAGAGGCGGGTGAGGCGGCCCCTTGGCCGCTCCGAGCCACATCGGCGTCGGCGTGGGCGTTGGCACACACGACCGGCGGCTCTGGCGCATGGTCCGACGCGGCTACCGCGCGCCATGGCGCACACAGCCGGTTGCGGGTCAGCCGCCGGAGTCGTCCATCTCGGCGCCCTCGGGGACGGTGTCGTCGTCCCGGCTGGCCAGCCAGCCGTCCGGGAGAAAGACCTTGCCCGGCGAGTTGGTACGCCCGCGCGGCTGACCCAGTGCGGCCACCGGAAACGGCTCCGCCGGGTCGAGCTTGCCGAGCAGGTCGTCGAGCTGGGCCAGGCTCTCGATCATCGCCAGCGAACGGCGCAGCTCGCCGCCCACGGGGAAGCCCTTCAGGTACCAGGCGACGTGCTTGCGGAAGTCGGTGCAGCCGTCGCGCTCACCCCGGGCGGGGTTGCGGGCGCCGGCCACGAACTGGTCGACGAGCAGCTCGGCGTGCCGGCGCATGGTCACCGCCACCTCGCCGAGGGTGGGCAGACGCCGTTCGGGCCGACCGTTGAAGGCGGCCTCCAGGTCGGCGAAGAGCCACGGCCGGCCGAGGCAGCCCCGGCCGACCACCACGCCGTCGACCCCGGTGTGGGCGACCATCCGCAGCGCGTCGTCGGCCTCCCAGATGTCGCCGTTGCCGAGGACCGGCACGTCGAGGGCCTGCTTCAAGGTGGCGATCGCGTCCCAGTCGGCGGTGCCCGAGTAGCGCTGGGCGGCCGTCCGCCCGTGCAGGGCCACCGCGGCGACGCCGGCGTCCTGGGCGGCGAGCCCCGCTTCGACGTACGTCAGGTGGTCGTCATCGATGCCCTTGCGCATCTTCACGGTGACCGGCACCCCGGAGGGTGCGGCGGCGTCCACCGCGGCCCGCACCAGGCGGGCGAAGAGCCGGCGTCGCCACGGGAGCGCCGCGCCGCCGCCGCGCCGGGTGACCTTGGGTACGGGGCAGCCGAAGTTGAGGTCGATGTGGTCGGCCAGGTTGCGCTCGACGACGATCCGCACGGCGGCGGCGGTGACCTCCGGGTCGGTGCCGTAGAGCTGGAGGCTGCGCGGCTGTTCGTCGTCGCCGAACGCGATCATGCGGAGCGTCTTCGGGTTGCGCTCGACCAGCGCACGGGTCGTGATCATCTCGCAGACGTAGATGCCGCCGCCCTGCTCGCGGCACAGCCGGCGGAACCCGACGTTCGTGATCCCGGCCATCGGCGCGAGCACCACCGGCGGCGACACCTGGTACGGCCCGAGGGCCAACGGGCGCAGCGCGGGAACGGTCGAGGCGGTCACCGCACAAGTGTACGGGGCCCCGACCGGCGCTTTCCGCGTCGGCCGGGACCCCGTGCCCACCGTCTCAGCAGCCGGGGAGGCGCTCGATCAGGTAACGCTCGACCTGGTCCAGCGAGACGCGCTCCTGGCCCATGGTGTCCCGGTTGCGCACCGTCACGGCGTTGTCGTCCAGCGTGTCGAAGTCGACGGTCACGCAGAACGGGGTGCCGATCTCGTCCTGCCGGCGGTAGCGGCGGCCGATCGCCTGCGAGTCGTCGAACTCCACCACCCAGCGCTTGCGCAGCAGCGTGGCGAGGTCCTTCGCCTTGGGCGACAGCGCCTCGTTGCGGGACAGCGGCAGCACCGCCACCTTCACCGGGGCCAGCCGCGGGTCGAACCGCATCACCGTGCGCTTGTCGACGCCGCCCTTGGTGTTCGGCGCCTCGTCCTCGTCGTACGCCTCCAGCAGGAAGGCGAGCACCGCGCGGGTCAGACCGGCGGCCGGCTCGATGACGTACGGCATCCAGCGCTCGCCCTTGGTCTGGTCGAAGTACGACAGGTCGACGCCGGAGTGCTTGCTGTGCGTGGAGAGGTCGAAGTCGGTGCGGTTGGCGACACCCTCCAGCTCGGCGAACTCGGTCCCGCCGAACTGGAAGCGGTACTCGATGTCGACAGTGCGCTTCGAGTAGTGCGAGAGCTTCTCGGCAGGGTGCTCGTAGAGGCGCAGGTTGTCCGCCGACAGACCCAGGTCGAGATACCAGTTCCAGCGCTCCTGGAGCCAGTACTCGTGCCACTCTTCGTCCGTGCCCGGCTCGACGAAGAACTCCATCTCCATCTGCTCGAACTCGCGGGTCCGGAAGATGAAGTTGCCCGGGGTGATCTCGTTGCGGAACGACTTGCCGGTCTGCGCGATGCCGAACGGCGGCTTCTTGCGGGCGACCGTCTCGACGTTCTTGTAGTTGACGAAGATGCCCTGCGCGGTCTCCGGGCGCAGGTAGTGCAGCCCTTCGTCGCTCTCCACCGGGCCGAGGTAGGTCTTCATCAGGCCGTTGAACATCTTCGGCTCGGTGAAGGTGCCCTTGTTGCCGCAGTTGGGGCAGTTGATCTCCGCGAGCGAGGCCGGCGGGTGGCCGTGCTTGGCCTCGTACGCCTCCTCCAGGTGGTCGGCCCGGAACCGCTTGTGGCAGAACTGGCACTCGGTGAGCGGGTCGACGAACTCGGCGATGTGGCCGGACGCCTCCCACACCTTGCGGGCCAGGATCACCGCGGAGTCGAGGCCGACGACGTCGTCGCGCTGCTGGACCATGGTCTTCCACCACTGCCGGCGGACGTTCTCCTTCAGCTCCACACCGAGCGGACCGTAGTCCCACGCCGATCGGGTGCCTCCGTAGATCTCGCTGGAGGGGAAGACGAAGCCTCGGCGCTTGGCGAGGCTGACGACGGCGTCGATACGGTCGACTGGCATGTTTCCTCCTACGCCGGCTGGCGGTCGGCGGGGGCGAGATGTGGATGGATCGGGTCGGTTCGGGACAACGGTACGACCACCGGCGTCCCGAGCCCAGCAGAATACCGGGGGCGGGTCAGCTCACCCCGCACACCTCCATGCCGCCGGTCTGACCGTCCTGGCCCAGGCTGACCTGCTGTCGCTCCCGGTCGCCGCCGTCGAGGGTCACGTCGACTCCGACGGTCAGGTTGGTGGTGTCCACCTCACCCACCCGGAACGCGGTGACCTGCGGCTCGGCGGCCGCCCGCCGCTCGAACTCGGGGCGGGACTCGCGCCGCTGCGCGTCGTCGCAGAGCTGGTCGTACGCCCGGCCGTAGTTTCGCTCGACGAGCGCCTGGTAGTAGTCGCCGGTCACCGTGCGGCCCTGCTCGCGTACCGCCTGCACGCCGCTCACGGCCAGGCCGACGACGGCCGCGCCTCCTCCGCCACAGCAGAGCAGCACGGCGAGGGCGCCGACGCCGAGGCCGATCCAGAGCCGGGTCCGGCGGCCCTCGGTGGGCGGCGCGGCGAACGGCGGAGCCACACCGGGACCGGGCGGCGGGGCGGGTGCGGTCATAGGAGCAGGGTAGTGCCCGGCGGCTCAGCGGTAAGGACCAGCAGCCCGATCACTCTCGGCGACCACCACGGCTCCCCCGGGCGCGGCGCTGGCCAGCGCCTCGTACGCGGACGGCTCGTCGACCGACTCGGCGAGCAACGGCACCGCGGTCACCTTGACCTCGAAGGCGCCCAGCGCCCGCCGGTAGGTGCCGACCGACTCCCACTCGGTGACGAGTGACCAGTACCGGGGGTCGTCCAGGGCTCGGACCAGTTGGCCGCGCAGGTAGCCGGGGCAGGCGGCCAGCGCGGTGAGGGCGGCGTGCGCCCGTTCGGCGAAGCCGTCGGCGACATCGACGTCGACCACGAACCGGTTGGTCACCAGCACCGGGGGTTCCTCCTCGTAGAGTCTGTGGGATGCAGCGTACGCAGCGCCCTCTGCTGGCCCGGTTGGCCGGGGCGAACCCAACGTCGGTGTTCCTGCTCACCCTGGTGGTGGTGCTGGTGGCGTTCTTCACGCCGGGGGTGGTCGGCGGGCTGCTGACGCTGGCCCTCGCCGCCGCCCTGATCGCCCTGTTGGCGACCACCTGGCCGGTTCAGGCCCCGCAGACCCGGCTGATCCGGCTGCTGATGCTGACCCTGCTGGTCACGGTGGGCCTCGCGAAGCTGCTCTGACATGCAAGCATGCGTTTTTGACAATCATTGTCGTTACCACGGACAGTTGGGGACATGACCAACCGCACCACGTCCCGCGTCCTGGCCGCCGCGACCGCCCTGCTCGCCCTGGGCGCCGTCGCCGGCTGCTCCACCGGCGGCGCGGCCGGCGCCGATCCCCAACGGGTCGACGTGGTCGCCGCGTTCTACCCACTCCAGTTCATCGCCGAGCGCGTCGGCGGTGACGCGGTCCACGTGACCAACCTGGCCAAGCCCGGCGCCGAGCCGCACGACCTGGAGCTGAGCCCTCGCCAGGTCGGCCAGGTCACCGAGGCCGAGCTCATCGTCTACCTCAAGGGCTTCCAGCCCGCGGTGGACGAGACGGTCGCGCAGGACGACGACGCCCGGGTGTTCGACGTGGCCGGCGTGCAGCCGCTGTTGGACGCGAGCGCCGGCGGCCACAACCACGAGGGTGCGGAGGAGCAGGGCGAGGAGCAGCACGCTCACGCCAAGGACCCGCACGTCTGGCTCGACCCGACCCGGCTCGCCGCCATCGGCGACCAGCTCGCCCAGCGGCTCGGCGAGGTCGACGCGGACCACGCCGTCGACTACACCGCCCGGGCCACGGCGCTGCGCGCCGACCTGACGGCCCTCGACGGCGAGCTCACTAAGGGCCTCGCGACCTGCCAGCGGCGGGAGATCGTGACCAGCCACACCGCGTTCGGCTACCTGGCCGACCGCTACCGGCTCGAACAGGTCGGCATCACCGGGCTGAGCCCGGACGTCGAGCCCTCGCCGCAGCGGCTCGCCCGGGTCATCGAGGATGCGAAGGCGCACCACGCCACCACGATCTTCTTCGAGGCGCTGGTCAGCCCGAAGGTCGCCGAGACCATCGCCGGTCAGGTCGGCGCGAAGACCGCGGTGCTCGACCCGATCGAAGGACTCGCCGCGGGCAGCGGCTCGGACTACCTTTCGGTGATGCGTACCAACCTGCAGACCCTGCGGACGGCGTTGAGCTGCTCGTGAGCACCCCCGTCATCACCGTCGAGCACGGCGCGGTCGGCTACGACGGCCGCCCGGTGCTCCGGGACGTCTCGCTCACCGTGACCGCCGGGGAGGTGGTCGCGGTGCTCGGCGCCAACGGCTCCGGCAAGTCCACGCTGATCCGCGCGATCCTCGGCCTGGTGCCGCTCACCGCCGGCTCGATCACCCTCTTCGACCGGCCGTTGCGCCAGTTCCGCCAGTGGCAGCGCATCGGGTACGTCCCGCAGCGCCTCGGCGCTGGCGGAGGCGTGCCCGCCACCGTCCGCGAGGTGGTGGCGTCCGGCCGACTGGCCCGCCGGGGGATCCTGCGCCCGCCCGGCGCGGCCGACCGGGCCGCCGTCGACGCGGCCCTGCGCGCGGTCGGGCTCGCCGACCGGGCCACCGACCCGGTGTCCACCCTCTCCGGCGGTCAGCAGCAGCGCACCCTGATCGCCCGTGCGCTGGCCGGCCGGCCGGAGCTGCTGATCCTCGACGAGCCCACCGCCGGGGTGGACGCGGCCAGCCAGGAGGCGTTCGCGGGCGCGCTGCGCGACTTCGTCGCCGACGGCGGGACGGTGCTGCTGGTGGCACACGAGCTGGGCCCGCTGCGACCGGTGATCAGCCGGGCGGTCGTCGTCCACCAGGGCGGCGTCTGTCACGACGGCCCGGTTCCGGACCCGGCCGGCCACCACGCGGAGCCCGACCACGACCACGTGCACCCGCACGGTCCCGACGAGCCCGCCGGGCTGTGGAGCAACTGACCATGGAACTCTTCCAGTACCCCTACATGCAACGCGCCCTGATCGGCGCGCTGGTGATCGGCCTGGCCGCGCCGGCGCTCGGCATCTACCTGGTGCAGCGCCGACTGACGCTGATCGGCGACGGCATCGGCCACGTGGCGTTGACCGGCGTCGGCGCCGGCCTGCTCCTCAACCGCTCGCCGGTGCTGGTGGCGGTGATCGTCGCCACGGTCGGCGCGATCGCCATCGAGGTGGTCCGCGCGCGCGGGCGGACCTCCGGCGACCTGGCCCTGGCGCTGCTCTTCTACGGCGGCATCGCCGGCGGCGTCCTGCTGGTCGGCCTCTCGGACGCGACCAGCGCCAACCTCAACGCCTACCTGTTCGGGTCCCTGCTCTCCACCTCGACCACCGACCTGATCACCGTCGGCGTGCTCGGCGCGGCGATCCTGCTCACCATGATCGTGCTGCGGCCGGCGCTCTTCGCGATCAGCCACGACGAGGAGTACGCCCGCGTGTCCGGCCTGCCGGTGCGCACCCTCAACCTGCTGATCGCGGTCACCACAGCGGTCACGGTGACCATCGCGATGCGGGCCGTCGGAGTGCTGCTGATCAGCGCGCTGATGGTGGTTCCGGTGGCCACCGCCCAGCAGGTCACCCGGGGCTTCCGCAGCACGATGGCCGCCGCGATGGCGCTCGGGTTCTTCGCTGCCGGCTCCGGCGTCTGGGTGGCGGCCACCGCCGACACCCCGCCCGGCGCCTCGGTGGTGCTGCTGGCGATCGCCTCGTTCCTGGTGGTGGCCGTGGCTGGCGCGCTCTGGCGGGCGGTACGCCGCCGCACCGCGCCGGCCCCCGTACCGGCGCCGGAACCGCACGAGGTCGTCCTGCACTGAGCCCGATCGGCGGATGTCGGTGGTATTGGTTACCGTTGCAAGATGACCAGCGCAACAGGCTACGAGGGTTTCGACGGAGCCAGCGAGTTGCTCCGGGCCCTGTCGGCGCCCATCCGGCTGGCCATCGTCAGCGAGCTGGCCAGCGGCGAGCGGTGCGTGCACGAGCTGGTAGAGAAGCTGGGCGCGGCACAGCCGCTGGTGTCCCAGCACCTGCGGGTGCTGCGCGGAGCGGGCGTGGTGCGGGGCTCCCGCCGGGGCCGGGAGATCGCCTACAGCCTGGTCGACGAGCACGTCGCGCACATCGTGGCGGACGCGGTCAGCCACGCCGGGGAGGGATCATGAGCGAGAGCGGCGCCGCGGTGCGCAACACCCGGCAGCGCTCGGCGGTGAGCGCGCTGCTGGGCGAGATGGAGGGCTTCCACAGCGCCCAGGACCTGCACGCGATGCTCCGGCAGCGCGGTGAGCGGGTCGGCCTCACGACTGTCTACCGCACCCTGCAGGGGCTGGCCGACGCGGGCGAGATCGACGTGATGCGCCCGCCGGGCGGCGAGCACCTCTACCGCCGGTGCAGCGAGGGGCACCACCACCACCTGGTCTGCCGGGCCTGCGGGCGTACGGTCGAGGTGGCCGGCCCCGCGGTGGAGAGCTGGGCCGACCGGGTCGCCGCGCAGCACGGCTACGCCGACGTCAGCCACACCCTGGAGATCTTCGGCACCTGCCCGGCCTGCGTCCGCTGACCAGCGTGGCCGACCTTCGGTTCCGCCCGGTCCAGCCGGTGGGCGACACCGTCGCGTTCGGGGGCCTGCGGCTCGCCTGATCGCCGATCCCCCGGCCGGGCGTCGGTGGCGGGGAGCGGAGCCTGCGGCGCCCCCGGGCCGGGGTCACCCCGGCCACCGATCGACGGGTGCCGGGCGGGGACCGTTCGTGGCACGCTGTCCGGCGTGAAGATCTACGCCGATCGGTTTCCGACCGCCGTCCGCCAGTTGCTCACCGACCTGCTCGTCGTCGCCTGGGTGTACGTCGCGATCCGCGCCGCGCTCTGGCTGCACGACCTGGTGCAGAAGCTCGCCGTACCCGGGCAGAAGCTGGAGGGCGCCGGCAGTGGCCTCGCCGACAACCTCGCCGACGCCGGCGGCAAGGTCCGGCGGGTGCCGCTGGTCGGTGACGAGCTGACCGCGCCCTTCCAGCGGGCCGCCGACGCCGCCCGGGGTCTCGCCGACGCCGGCCGCGACCAGCAGCACCTGGTCGACCAGCTCGCCCTCGCCCTCACCGTCGCGGTGCTGATCTTCCCGCTCGGCCTGGTGCTCTTCGGTTGGCTGCCGCTGCGGCTGCGCTGGATGCGCCGGGCCGGATCGGCCGCGAAGCTGGCCGTCGGGCCGGCCGGGCGGGATCTGCTCGCGCTACGCGCGCTGGCCACCCAGCCGCTGGGCCGGCTGACCCGGATCGCGCCGGACGTCGCCGAGGCGTGGCGACGTGGCGACGACGACACCGTCGAGGCCCTGGCCGCCCTGGAGCTACGCCAACTCGGCCTGCGCAGCAGAGGCCGCTGAACCTGCGGTACACCCCTGGCTTGATCCACACCAGATCGCCGATGTGGGTGTGTCCGGGCCGCCGGATGCCCCCACCTCGGCGACCTGGTGTGGATCGACCACCAGCTGCCGTCGCGTGCCACAACCTGCGTGCGGCACGCCGGCCGTTAAGGTCTTCGGGTGTTCTACTTCCTGATCGTCATCGCCGTACTGCTGCTCGGCTACGCCGCCGTCCTGGTCTCCCTCGTCCGCCGGGGCAGGAAGATCCCACCCGCGGCGTACCTCGCCCTGGCCGGGCTCAACGGTCTGATCCTGGCGGGGGTGCTGGCCTGGGCGGTCGCCCGCTGACAGCGCGCCGGGCAGCCAGGCCACGCCGCGGCGGCACGGCACGCGCAAACGCAGCACGGCAAGCGCGGCCGGCACGGCAAGCGCGGCCAACGCGACCAGTCCGGCCGGCGCGAACAGCGGCGAGGGGCGGCCCGGCGGGCGGGCCGCAGGGGGTCAGGCCGCGGGTTCGGAGGTTACGGCTTCGGCGGGATGCGGCGGCGGACGTCCTCGGCGGTGGACGGGCCGGGCGACCAGCGGGCCACCCAGGGCAACTCGTCGGACGGGGTGACGACCCCCTCCTCCAGCCCCGCGTAGCGGCCGGCGAGGATCCGCTTGGCGGCGGCCGTGTCGACGGAGTCGGTGTTGTCCCAGAGTGCCGTGAACAGCGCGTCCACCCGGACCCGGGCCTGCCGGCAGAACAGGTCGGCCAGCTCGACGTTCTCCGGTCGCGTGTCGCGCTCGGCGGACGCCCGGACGCAGACGGCGGACATCGCGAACAACTCCGCGCCGATGTCCACCACGCGCCCGAGGAACGCCTGCTTGCGCTCCATTTTTCCCTGCCAGCGGGACATCGCGTAAAACGTCGACCGGGCCAGCTTGCGCGACGACCGTTCCACCTGGCGCAGGTGCGCGGCCAGGGGCCCGAACTCGGCGTACGCCGATGGGCTCTGGCCCTTGCCGACCGCGAGGGTGGGCAGCCACCTCGCGTAGAACGCTCCCGCACGGGCGCCGGCGCGGGCCTTGCGGCCGAGCCCCGCCTCCGGGTCGATGATGTCGCCGGCCACCGAGAGGTGGGCGTCGACCGCCTCCCGGGCGATCAGCAGATGCATGATCTCGGTCGAGCCCTCGAAGATCCGGTTGATCCGCAGGTCGCGGAGCACCTGCTCGACGTTGGCCGGGCGTTCGCCGCGGGCGGCCAGCGAGTCGGCCGTCTCGTAGCCACGCCCGCCCCGGATCTGGATCAGCTCGTCGGCGATCTTCCAGGCCATCTCGCTGGCGTACAGCTTGACCAGCGCCGCCTCGATCCGGATGTCGTTGCGGTCGTCGTCGGCGAGCAGGCAGCACAGGTCGAGCATGGTCTCCATGCCGTACGTGGTGGCGGCGATGAAGGAGAGCTTCTGGGCGACCGCCTCGTGCTCGCCCACCGGCCGGCCCCACTGGACGCGGTCGGCGGCCCACCCCCGGGCCACGTTCAACGACCACTTGCCGGCGCCCACGCACATGGCCGGCAGCGAGAGCCGACCGGTGTTCAGCGTGGTCAGGGCGATCTTGAGCCCCTTGCCCTCACCGCCGATGACGTTCTCCGCCGGCACGAACACGTCGTGGAACCGGGTCAGGCTGTTCTCCAGACCACGGAGGCCGACGAACTCGTTGCGCCGCTCCACGGTGATGCCCGCGCTGTCGCCGTCCACCACGAACGCGGTGATCCCGCCGCGCCGACCCTCGGCGGCGGGCACCCGGGCCATCACCACCAGCAGGGTCGCGACGATGCCGTTGGTGGCCCAGAGCTTGACCCCGTTGAGTCGGTAGCCGGTGCCGTCCTCGGTCGGCTCGGCGGTGGTGGCGAGCCGGGCCGGGTCGGAGCCCACGTCCGGCTCGGTGAGCAGGAACGCGGAGACCTCGCCCGCGGCGAGCCGGGGCAGGAAGCGCTGCTTCTGCTCGGCGGTGCCGAACATCTTCAGCGGCTGCGGCACCCCGATCGACTGGTGGGCCGAGAGCAGCGCGCCGATCGCCGGGCTGACCGAGCCGGCCAGCATCAGCGCCCGGCAGTAGTGCAGGTTGCTCAGCCCGAGGCCGCCGTACTTGCGGTCGATCTTCATGCCGAACGCGCCGAGGTCGGCCAGCCCGTGGAACACGGCGTCCGGAATGGAGGCGTCCCGTTCGATGGCCGCGCCGTCCACCTCGGAGGTGAGGAAGGCGCGGAACCGACCAAGGAACTCCTCGGCGCGGGCCACGTCGTCCGGGTCGGAGCGCGGCCAGGGATCGATCAGGTCGAGCCGGAACCGCCCGAGGAACAGCTCCTTGCCGAAGCTGGGCCGATCCCAGGTGGACTCCCGGGCGGCCTCGGCGACCTGCCGGGCCTCCTTCTCGGAGACCTGCCCCGCCTCCGCCGGCAACGGCCCGGTGCTGCCCGGTGTGGCGCTGCCGGCTTCGGAGTCGGGGCCGTCCGGTGCCGGTCGGCCATTCTGCGTCGTGGTCACGGCTGCCCCCTCGAACCTCGGTTGCGGCTGCGTCGACGTGCGCGACTACCGTCACGCTACCCCCGGTTGTTACCCAGGGGTAGCGCTGCGTGCGGATCGTCTGCTCGCTGCTCCGGCGGGGTCAGCGGCCGCTGAGCGTGTCCGGGTCGTCATCGTCGTCATCGATGTCGTCGTCCCCCCAGTTGCGGCGGGCGAACGGCAGGATCACCCAGAACAGGAGGAACCAGAGCCCGGCCAGCGCGCTGAGCAGGAACGCGATCGGCCGGTCCAGCACGAAGTCGGTGATCAGCAGGACCGCGCTGACCATCGCGATCAGCATGAAGGCGAGGCCGCCGGTGGCCATCCGGTGCGCGAACCGCACCAGCTCCGGCTTGCGCCCCTGACGGAACAGCGCCCGGTGGAACGCCACCGGCGAGATGATCATCGCGGTGGCGGCGGCCGCGGCGAGCAGCGCGACGATGTAGACGTCCCGCTGGAACTCGCTGGTCCGGGTGAACCCGTTGCTGAACGGCAGGGTGAGCAGGAAGGCGAAGAGGATCTGCACGCCGGTCTGGGCGACCCGCAGCTCCTGCAACAGGTCGGCGAAGTTGCGCTGCCAACGCTGCTTCTCGGTCTCCTTGGACACGCGCTACCTCCGGTCAGACGGTACTGCCGGCGGTCCCAGCCGCCGGCAGCAACGCCAATGCCCCACACGGCCGAGCGCGAAACAGGCTCACGACACGTTCCGGCCATCTCCCCGTCGCCCGCCGGTCATCGCCCGGTCGCCACGCCGTCGCCCGCCCGCCCCAAGCCGAGCCGCCCGCGCCACCCGCCGTGCCGTCGCCCGCCCGCGCCATGCCGACCGCCCGGGTCGCGCCATCGCCCGCGCCGCCGGGGGTCAGGAGCCGCGGCGGATCCGGCCGGCGTATCTGGCCTCCAGGGCCGTGTTGTGCGCGTCGCCGTCCGGGATGTTCGCCGACAGGTAGACCGGGGGCCGCTCCCCCGCTGCCAGCAACCGGGCGACGACCTCCACGGTGATCTGCTGCGCCAGCAGCGCCGCCGTGATCGAGGAGACCGCGCCGACCGCGCCACCGCCGGGCAGCGGCAGGGTCGCGTCGCCGTACGGTGCGCCGTTGTCGAGCACCACGTCGGCGAGGTCGGCCAGCTTGCGCCCGGACGGGTGGCGGGACGTCATCCGGCCGGAGTGCTGCGCCGAGGTGATCGCCACCAGCGGGTGACCATGCTCCTTGACCAGCGTGGCGAACTCGACCATCGCGCCGTTGACCCCGGAGTTCGACGCGAGCACGAAGACGTCGGCAGCCTGTACGGGGGCCAGCTCCCAGAGCCGGTGCGCCACCGCCGGGTCCCGCTCCAGCAGCGGCCCGAGACGATCGGCCGGTTCGCCGCCGAGCAGCACCAGGTCACGCAGCGCGATCCGGTTGGTGGGCACCAGACCACCCGCCCGACCGGCGATCTCCATGGCGAGGGCCTCCGAGTGCCCGGTGCCGAAGGCGTGCACCACCCCGTCGGCGCGTACCGCTTCGGCGATCAGATCGGCGGCCCGCCCGACCGCATCCCGCTGGCTGGCGGCCACCCGGCCGATCGTCTCGGTCACCACGGCCAGGTAGTCCTCGGCGCTCACACTCATGCGTCCTCCGTCGTCCGGTTGCGGGCCATCCACTGCACCGCGAAGTCGACCGCCGCCCGCTGGCGTACCAACCTCCCCGTCCCCGCGCCCACCGGGCCGCAGCGCACCGCCCCGGTGGCCTCCAGGTCCCGACCCAACGCGCCGAAGTCGCCCGCGTCGAGCCGGGGCGTACACCCAGCAGGCGCAGCTGCGCGGCGAGCGAGCGACGGGTGTCCGGCCCGCCGGCAGGTGCCGTCACGGCGCTCCTCCGCCCGGCGCCGGCCCACCCGGCGCCCGTCTGCCCGGCGTTCGTTGGCCCGGCGTGTCTCGGCACGGCACGGCTCAGGCCGTCCCGGCGATCCGGGCCAGGACCGCCTCGGCCAGCGCGGCGGGTGCGGCGTCCGGAATCCAGTGGCTCACCCCGGGCAGCGGTACGAAGCGGTAGTCACCGATGACGTTGGCGGCGCACGCCTCGGCGGCGGTCCGCCCGATGGCGACGTCCCGGTCGCTCCAGACGTAGGTGGTGGGTACCGCGACCGGGCCGACGCCGGCCAGGTCGGCGCGGGACATGGCCCGGTACCAGTTCAGGGCGGCGGTGAGCGCACCCGGCTCCCGCATCGGGTCGGCGTAGCGGTCCACCCGGGAGGCGTCACCCACCCCGCCGAGCATCTTGCGCAGCGCCGTCGCGTGCCACGCCAGCAGCACCTTCTCGGCCTTGCCCGGCTTGCGGAACAGCGCGATGTACGACGAGCGCGCCTTCTGCTGGCCGTCGGTGGCGAGGGCGTGCGCCATGGCCGCCGGGTGCGGCACGGACACCGCGGTCAACGTACGGACCCGCTCGGGGTGCGCGGCGGCCACCGCCCAGGCCACGATCGCGCCCCAGTCGTGGCCGACCAGGTGGACGGCGTCCACATCGAGCGCGTCGAGCACCGCCACCACGTCGGCGACCAGTTCCGGAATCCGGTACGCGACCACCGCCTCCGGCCGGGCACCCGGCGAGTAGCCCCGCTGGTCCAGCGCGTACGTGCGCAGCCCGGCGGCGTGCAGTGCCGGCACGACGTCGTCCCACTCGCCGCTGTGCTGCGGGAAGCCGTGCAGCAGGAGGACGGGAACGCCGTCGGCCGGGCCGCCGGTGCCTACCTCGAACGTGAGACCTCGCGCGTCGACCTGCATGATCGGCAGCCTACCCAGCCGGCCGAGCGCCGGCCCTGATGCGCGGGCGGCCGAATGCCCTGCTGGGCCGTTACCCCTGGTCGGTGCTAGCGTCACCGAGACAACTTCACATCCGACAGGGGAGCGCACAGCGCTGAGAGTGCGGGCACGCCCGCAGACCCTCGAACCTGATCTGGGTAATGCCAGCGCAGGGAGTTCGGTCGACCTCCAGCCGCGCCGTGAGTCCGGTGCCACCGGGCGCGCGGCGTGCGTCTTCTCCTGGTTCGTTCCACTGAACTGGGAGCACAGCATGGACAACACCACCAGCCGTTGGCGCACCATCGACATCGTGGTCGCCTCGGTGATCGCGGTCGCCTTCGGCGTCATCTTCTGGGCCTGGGGCCTGGTCTGGAGCGCCACCGAGGGCGCGTTCGCCTTCTTCCCGCCCGCGCAGACGCTGATCTACGGCGTCTGGCTGCTGCCGGCCGTGGTCGGCGGCCTGGTCATCCGCAAGCCCGGCGCCGCGCTCTACTGCGAGACGGTGGCCGCGGTCGTCTCCGCACTGCTGGGCAGCCAGTGGGCCGGCACGGTGATCCCTCAGGGCATCGTGCAGGGCATCGGAGCCGAGCTGGCGTTCGCCGCCTTCCGGTACCGGTCGTACCGGCTGCCGACCGCCGTGCTGGCCGGCGCGCTGACCGGTCTCAGCGCGGCGCTGTTCGACTTCTTCGTCTGGAACGTCGACTACGCGCTGGACGACTACCGCATCCCCTACGCCCTGCTCACCATCGTCAGCGCCACGATCATCGCTGGCGTGGGCGGCTGGCTGCTCACCCGCGCCCTGGCCAACACCGGCGCGCTGGACCGCTTCCCGGTAGGCCGAAACCGCGCCCTCATCTGAGGGCGCAACTGTCCCCGTGATCAAGAGGTTTGCGTCAACGGAAGCCGGAATTCTGACGCAAACCTCTTGATCACCGGCGGGGAGACGGCGGGAGGACGGCCGGGAGACGGCCGGGAGGGGGTGTTGGGTGGGCGGGGTACTGCTGCGGGGGTTCGGGTGGCGGCATGCCGGGCGGCGGGCCTGGGCTGTGCGCGGCGTGGATCTGCGGGTCGAGGCCGGAGAACGGGTGCTGCTGCTCGGGCCCTCCGGGGCCGGTAAGAGCACCCTGCTCACCGCGCTGGCCGGGCTGCTGCCCGAGGATTCCGGTGAGCAGGAGGGCACCGTCGAGATCGACGGGCTCGACCCCCGCAAGGCGCGGGAACGGGTCGGCATCGTCTTCCAGGACCCGCAGACCCAGCTGGTGATGGCGCGCAGCGGCGACGATGTCGCGTTCGGGCTGGAGAACCGGGGCGTGCCGACGGACGAGATCTGGCCCCGGGTCGACGAAGCGCTGCGGCGGGTCGGCTTCCCGTACCCCCGCGACCGCAGCACTGCCGCGCTGTCCGGCGGCGAGCAGCAACGCCTGGCCCTGGCCGGCGCGCTTGCCCTGCGGCCCGGCCTGCTGCTGCTCGACGAGCCGACCGCCAACCTCGACCCGGACGGGGCCGCCCTGGTCCGAGGGGCGGTGGCGGGCGCGCTGGACGCCGACACCACAGTGATCCTGGTCGAACACCGGGTCGCCGAGGCGCTGCCACTGGTCGACCGGGTGGTCGTCCTGGAGCCTGGCGGCGGGGTCCGCGCGGACGGGACGCCCGAGGCGGTCTTCGCCGCGCACGGCGCTGCCCTCGCCGCCGAGGGCGTCTGGGTGCCCGGTCACCCCATCGCACCCCGCACGGCCACCGCCGCCCCTGGCGACCTGCTGCTCACCGCCGACCGGCTCGGCCTGCCGCCCCGGCTGGGCCCCACCGACCTGGCGGTACGCGCCGGAGAGGCACTCGCCGTACGCGGACCCAACGGCGCCGGCAAGTCCACGCTGGCGCTGCTGCTCGGCGGCCTGCTCAAACCGGGCGCCGGCCGCGTCACCGCCTCGGCCGAGTTGGCCGGCGCCGACCACCGCGCTCCCCCGCACCGCTGGCGAGCGCCCGCGCTGGCCCGACGGATCGGGTCGGTCTTCCAGGACCCGGAGCACCAGTTCGTCACCGGCACCGTCTTCGACGAGCTGGCGCTCGGGCCACGCCGGACGGGTCAACCCGAGGCTGCCGTCCGGGAGACCGCCGCGGGGCTGCTGGACCGGCTGCGGCTGACCCGACTCGCGGCCGCCAACCCGTACACCCTCTCCGGTGGGGAAGCGCGGCGACTGAGCGTGGCGACGGCC
This sequence comes from Micromonospora sp. NPDC005197, assembly GCF_040608295.1. Taxonomy (NCBI): domain Bacteria; kingdom Bacillati; phylum Actinomycetota; class Actinomycetes; order Micromonosporales; family Micromonosporaceae; genus Micromonospora; species Micromonospora sp. NPDC005197. Next base: position 67,877 of record NZ_JBEXHY010000004.1, read on the forward strand.
CTGGCCACGGCGCCCCGCCTGCTGATCTGCGACGAACCGACCTTCGGGCAGGACCGGCGGACCTGGCGGGAGCTGGTCGACCTCTTCGCCGACCTGCGGGACGCCGGGCACGGCGTGGTCACGGTCACCCACGACCTCGACTTCGTCGCCGCGCTCGCCGACCGCACGGTCACCCTCCAGCGGGCACCGGACGGCGCCCGGTGATCAGCATCGAGCCGATCGCCGCGCCCGGCGCCCCGCTGGCCCGGCGCAACCCGGTGGCGAAGGTGGCCGCCGCGCTTGTCTTCTCGTTCACCCTGCTGGCGACGCTCGACCCGGTGGCGCCGGCGATCGCCATCGCGGTCGAACTCGCCGTCCTGCCGCTGTTCGGCGTCCGCTACCGGGTGCTGGCCCGGCGGGCCCTGCCCCTGCTGCTCAGCGCCGCCGGCATCCTGGTCACCCTGGTGCTCTTCGCCGCCGACCAGTCCGGCCGGATCCTGCTGGACGCCGGGCCGGTGCTGGTGAGCACCGGCGTGCTGCGCACCGCTCTCGGCCTGGTGCTGCGGGTCTTCGCGGTGGCCCTGCCCGGCGTGATCGTCTTCGCCACCACCGACCCGACCGACCTGGCGGACGCCCTGATCCAGAACGCGAAGGCGCCGGCGCGGTTCGCCGTCGGGTCGCTGGCCGCGTTCCGGCTGGTGCCGCTGCTCGGTCAGGAGTGGCAGATGATCAGCATGGCCCGGCGGGCACGCGGCGTCGACGCGGGACGCAACCCGGTGGCGAAGCTGCGGCTGTTCACGTCCACGGCGTTCGCGCTGCTGGTCGGGGCGATCCGCCGGGGCACCCGGCTGGCCGTCGCCATGGACGCGCGCGGCTTCGACGGCGACACACCCCGTACCGTCGCCCGACGCCAGCGCTTCGGCCTCGCCGACGCGCTGCTGATCGCCGGGGCGGCCGCGCTGGCCGGAGCAGCCCTGACCACAAGCGTGCTCCTCGGCACCTTCCGCCCGCTGACCGGCTGAGCGGGCCGCTCAGCCAGTCGAGACGATCCGCACCACCTCGGTGATGCGGTGGCCCCCTGCGCTGCGCAGGCCACCACATCACCGACCTTGGTGCCACCGCCCCGACGGGTCGGGTCGGTCAGCTCCGGCGGAAGGCGTACCGGCGGGGCTGGCCGGCCCGTTGGCTACGGCCACCGCCCGAGCGGTTACCCCCGGCCTGCGGTGGCCCGGCCGTCGGTGCCGTCGGTCGCCCGGCGGTCTTCGGCAGATCGTCCACCGTCGGCGCGTCGACCGCCGCCGGCACGTCGACGGCCAGCGCCGGCTCAGCCAGCGCGGGCTCCCTCAGCGCCGCCGGCAACGCGCGCTCCCCCAGCGCCGCCGGCTCGGTCAGCACGGCTGGCAGCGCCGGCTCGATCGGTTCGACCGGGAGGTCGGGGCGGGTGGGTGGGAGCGGGCCGTGGCCGGCCGCCGGGTCGGTGCCCAGCGGCGTCGGCGCGGGCGTACGGGTCTTCTTCGGATTGCGCCTGGCGGGCATCCGGGCCTCCTTCGGTGCCGACCGTCCCGGCGGTCCCGGCGGTCCCGCGCTTCGGCGGTCGGTCGGATCGGCTGGTGACCGTGGCAACGCGACGGTCGAGCGGGAAGGGACTGCTCACCGGGGATCGGGCCGGGTCAACACCGCCGAACGGTGGACGGAGACGCGCGACGCCCGGGAGCGCACGGACCGCGATCGCGGGGCGGCGGGCCGGCTCGGGAAGTGGGGCGTCAGTTACGCATGCCCGAACCCTAACCACCGCCCGATGAGACGCGCACCCGATTTCCTGGCACGATCGGCGCATGCTGATCGCGTTCTCGATCACCCCGCTCGGTGCCGGCGACTCCGTGGGTGACCTGGTTGCCGAGGCGGTACGGGTGGTCCGCGAGTCCGGGTTGCCCAACCGGACCGATGCCATGTTCACCACCGTCGAGGGCGAGTGGGACGAGGTGATGGCGGTGGTGAAGCGGGCGGTCGACGTGGTGGCCGCGCAGGCGCCCCGGGTGAGCGTCGTCCTGAAGGCCGACGTCCGGCCCGGGGTCACCGACGCGCTCACCGCGAAGGTGGCGCGTGTGGAGGACCGACTGGCCCAGGGGTGAGCGTGGCTGCCGGTCGGGGTGTGGACGCGCCGGGCGAACGGGCCGCGACCAGGCGGTGACCCGCCGTGGGACGACTCGCCCACGATGCCGCGCGCCGCGATACGGTCGCAGCAGGATAGTTCGACGGCGAGAGGTGGCGGCACGAATGGCTGAGCAGGCGACGGCGCAGATCGGCGTGACCGGGCTGGCGGTGATGGGCCGGAACCTGGCCCGCAACCTGGCCCGCAACGGCTTTACCGTGGCGGTGCACAACCGGTCGCCGGAGCGCACCCGCAGCCTCGTCGCCGAGCACGGTGACGAGGGCACCTTCGTGCCCGGTGAGTCGATGGCCGACTTCGTGGCGTCGCTGGAACGGCCCCGCGCGGTGATCGTGATGGTCAAGGCCGGTGCGCCCACCGACGCCGTGATCGACGAGCTGGTGCCGCTGCTGGAGGAGGGCGACATCATCGTCGACTGCGGCAACGCCCACTTCGCCGACACCCGTCGCCGGGAGGAGTCGCTGCGCGCGCAGGGGCTGCACTTCAGCGGCACCGGCGTCTCCGGTGGTGAGGAGGGCGCGCTGCTCGGGCCGAGCATCATGCCGGGCGGTTCCGCCGAGTCGTACGCCAAGCTCGGGCCGATGTTCGAGAAGATCGCCGCCCACGTGGACGGCGTGCCGTGCTGCATGCACGTCGGGCCGGACGGCGCCGGGCACTTCGTCAAGATGGTGCACAACGGCATCGAGTACGCCGACATGCAGCTCATCGCCGAGGCGTACGACCTGCTCCGGTCCGGCCTGGGCGCGAAGCCGGCGGAGATCGCGGAGATCTTCCGCGACTGGAACAACGGCGAGCTGGAGTCCTTCCTCATCGAGATCACCGCCGACGTGCTCGCGCACACCGACGCGGCGACCGGCCGCGCGTTCGTCGACGTCGTGCAGGACCGGGCCGAGCAGAAGGGCACCGGCCGGTGGACGGTGCAGAGCGCCCTCGACCTGGGCATCCCGATCACCGGGATCGCCGAGGCGACGTTCGCCCGCTCGCTGTCCGGGCACGTCGACCAGCGCGAGGCGGCCCGGCGGGCGTTCCCGGACGCCGGTGAGAAGTGGGAGGTCGCCGACCGGGACGCGTTCGTGGAGGACGTGCGCCGGGCGCTGCTCGCTTCCAAGATCGTCGCGTACGCGCAGGGCTTCGACCACATCCGGGCCGGCAGCCAGGAATACGACTGGGACATCGACCTCGGCGGCACGGCGACCATCTGGCGGGGCGGCTGCATCATCCGCGCCCGCTTCCTGAACCGCATCCGCGAGGCGTACGACGAGCAGCCCGACCTGCCGACGCTGCTCGTGGCGCCGTACTTCGCCGAGGCGGTCGCGGCCGGCGTGCCGAGCTGGCGGCGGGTCGTGGCCGACGCGGCCCGGGCGGGGGTGCCGACGCCGGCGTTCTCGTCGTCGCTGGCGTACTTCGACGGGCTGCGCGCCGAGCGGCTGCCCGCCGCGCTGATCCAGGGCCTGCGGGACAACTTCGGCGCGCACACCTACCAGCGCGTCGACCGCGAGGGCTCGTTCCACACCACCTGGGCCGGCGAGAAGACCGAGTCCCCGGCGTAGCCGGAACCCCGCCGCGCCCCGCCCCGCACGATCGTGCTCGATCCATGATGTAGTGGCCTTCCGACAACGGGAGGCCACCACATCCATGTTCGAGCATGATCATGGGACCCGACGGCAGGTACGCGTGGGCACCCGTCAGGCGACCGTGGCGTGCATCTCCCAGACGAGGATCTCGGCCGGCTCGTCGGCGGTCACCCGCCGGCCGCCGGTCATGATGAGCCGGGCGGCGTCGCCGGTGCCGAGCGGGCCGCTGTCCTCCAGGGTCACCGTGCCGTTCGGCACGTACAGGTGCACGAAGGGCGCGTCCGGGAGGGTGACCTCGTCGCCGGGGCCGAGTCGGGCGGCGTGCAGGGTCGCGTACCGGTTGCGGATCCGGATCGCGGACGCGCCGTCGTAGCGGTCCATCCCGGACGCGATCGGCACCAGGCCGCCGCGCAGCAACTCGTCCTCGATCTCCAGCTGCTCGTAGCCGGGGTCGACGCCCTGTTCGTCGGGGAGCACCCACATCTGCACGAAGTGCACGGGGTCGCTGTGCGGCTCCTGGTTGTTGAGCCGCCAGGCGTCGTTCTTCTCCGAGTGCAGGATGCCGGTGCCGGCGCTCATCCGCTGCGCCAGGCCGGGGTAGATCACCCCGGAGTGGCCGGTGGAGTCCTGGTGCACGAGTGAGCCGCGCAGCACCCAGGTGACGATCTCCATGTCCTCGTGCGGGTGGGTCTCGAAGCCGGCGCCGGGCCGGACCACGTCGTCGTTGTTCACCAGCAGCAACCCGTGGTGGGTGTTGGCCGGGTCGTAGTGCCGGGAGAACGAGAAGGAGTGCTTGGAGTCCAACCAGGAGATCCGGGTGGCGAACCGGTCCTCGGCCCGACGCAGGTCGACCGACGGCGCGGGTGCGGTCACCAGGCACGCTGCCCGGCGTCGGGGGTCGACGGCGCCCAGGTCAGGGCCGGTTCACCGGTGACCAGCTCGGCGATCTCACCGGTGCGCAGCTGCGGCGTGTGACCGAACTCCGCGCAGTGCTGCTCGGCGATCTCGGCGCAGATCTCGGCGACCTGTTCGCAGATCGGGTCGCCCAGATCCGCCGCGTTCAACGCCATGATCATTTTGTACCGGAGATCCCGCATATCCACCCCCAGCCGCCGATTCCCGCCGAGTCCCGCCACCTCCGGACCCTACCTGCCCCCACCTCCCCGAACCCCGACCCGGGCCTTCGCCGCCGCCCTCCAGTGCACGTACGGCACCGGCTGCGGCGAGTGCCCCGGCTGCCACACCACGATGGGCGGCACCAACGCCGACGTCCGGATGGTGGTGCCGGAGGGGCTCTCGATCGGCGTCGGCGAGATGCGCGCGCTGGTGCTGCGCGCGGCCAGCACCCCGTCCGGCGGGCGCTGGCAGGTGGTGGTCATCGAGGATGCCGACCGGCTCACCGAGGCGGCCGGCAACGCGCTGCTCAAGGCCATCGAGGAGCCGCCACCGCGTACGGTCTTCCTGCTCTGCGCCCCGTCCACCCACCCGGACGACATCTCGGTGACCATCCGGTCGCGCTGTCGTGTCGTACCCCTGCGGCAGCCGCCGGCCGCGGCGGTGGCCGAGGTGCTGGTCCGTCGGGACGGCATCGCGCCCGACGTGGCGCAGTGGGCGGCGGCGGCCGCGCAGGGGCACGTGGGTCGGGCTCGCCGGCTGGCCCGCGATCCGGAGGCCCGCAAGCGGCGTGAGGCGGTCCTCGCCGTGCCGCGCCGGCTGACCGGCGTCGGCGCGGCGTTCGACGCGGCGTCCGCGCTGATCGAGGCGGCCGAGGCGGAGGCTGAGGCGTCGGTGTCCGAGGCGGACGCGACCGAACGGGCCGCGCTGGAGACCGCGCTCGGCGCGGGCGGCACCGGCCGGGGCGCGGCCGGCGCGATGCGCGGCGCCGCCGGGCAGCTCAAGGAGCTGGAGAAGCGGCAGAAGTCGCGGGCCACCCGGGCCCAGCGGGACGCGCTGGACCGCGCGCTCGTCGACCTGGCCGGCTTCTACCGGGACGCGCTCACCATGGCGCTGCGGGCCCCGGTCGATCCCGTGCACACCGACACCGCCGCGCTGGCCGGCGCGGGGGCCCAGAAGTGGGACGCCGAGGGGTCGCTGCGCCGGCTGGAGGCCGTCCTCGCCTGCCGGGCGGCGATCGAGGCGAACGTCAAGCCACGGATCGCGGTCGAGGCGATGATGCTCGCCCTCTGGAAGGGCTGACCCGCAGCTCCAGCCGGTTGTCCACAGCCATCGACACGCGCGATTGCTGTGCGGTACGGTCCGGTGTGCCGTGGTGACGGTGACGGCACGCTCAGTGAGGGGCCATCCGGGAGGAGTCGCCGATGCCGCGGGGGGAGATCGACGAGGCCTGGATCGAGGAGGCGGTGCGGCGCTACCGCCGCATCGAATCGCTGCAGGCCGAGTTCGACCAGGCCGTGTCGACCGTCGAGGTCACCGTCCGGTCGCCGGACGGGTTGGTCGAGGTGGTGGTCACCGCCGGTGGGCGGATCACCGACGTCCGGTTCCTCGGGCCGCTGCACACCCGCAGCCCACGAGACGTGGCGGGCTCGGTGCAGGCCGCCGTCACCGCGGCCGCCGACGCCGCCGAGTGGGCCCGGGAGAAGCTGCACAACGAGACGTTCGCCGCCTACCGACCGCTCGCGGGGGCCTGACATGGACACCCTGCGCGCGCTCTCCGCCCGGCTCGACGAGGCGAGCGCCACGCTGACCACCCTGTCCCACACGGTCACCGCCAGCGACCCGGCCCAGGCCGCGTTCGGCACGGACGCCCCGGGCCGCCCCGGCGAGATCGGTCGCGCGCTGCACCGACAGTGGACCGCCGCCACCGACGACCGGGCCCGCGAGGCACGGGCCGCCGCCGCTCGGCTCGCCGCCGCCGCCTCGGCGGTCCGCGAGGCCGCCGACCGGTACGCCGAGGTCGACCGCGCCGCCCGCCGCCGGATCATCGGGGAGCCGTGATGGACCCACTGGACCGGCTCGCCGAGCCCGGCCTCGACCTGCTCCACCGGGTGGACGCGTTGCTCGCGGCCGGCGTTCCCGAGGGCCACCGGGTCTGGCCTCTGCTGCGCCGGATGCAGGTGCTGCCGGGTGACGCCGTCCGGGGCTTCCTCGACCTGCACCCGGCGCCGCTGGCCAGCGCCGGGCACGCGGTGCGCCGGCTGGTCCGGGGGTACGACGACGTCGGCGCGGCGCTCACCGACCCGGTGCTCTGGTCCGGTCCGGCCGCCTCGGCGTACGGGCAGGAGCGCGCCGCGCTGCTGCGCCATGTCGACGAGGGCCCGGAGAGCCTGGTCGGGCGACTGGAATCCACCGCCGGGTACGCGGACGCGCTCGCCGACTGGGTGGAGGGCAGCCGCCTCGCCCTGGCCCGAACGATGGCCGACGTGCTGCGCTCGGCCGAGGCGGTGGCCGTGGTCACCGCCACCGCCACCGGCCCGCCGGCCCGCCTGACGCCGGTCGGGCCGGGTGTCGCCGACGCGGCCGAGATCGCCGCGCGGGTGCTGGCGGTGCTGTGCGTCGCGTACGACGGCGCCGAGACACTGCTGCGCCAATGGGCGCCGAGCCTGGCCGAGTCCACCTGGCGGTCGTCGATGGACGCCCGTCCCCGCTACGACCAGCCCACCCGGGTCGGCTGGTAGCCGATAGCCGCGTCCCCCGACAGGCCACGGCGTCGCTCGCGGGCGCCCGAGCAGAGTCGGCGCCCACGGCGACGCCGTGGTCTTCCCCCTGCACCCCCCGCAGGTCTGCCTCCACTCAACGCCGCCCGGAGACGTTTGTCCCCCACCCGCGGCCGGAATCAACCGTCCGGGCGAGGGTCAACGGCACGACGGGTGGCCCGGCAATAGGTCAAGTCGACGGTCATGGATGCCGGTGCAGGGATCGGCCGGTGCGCCCTTTGCGGTGATGCGTCGTAAGGTGGGGGGATGGGCATGCTCTGCGCGGTCAGCTTCAACCGGTACGGGCGCCTCTACTACCTCGACCCGGGCGAGTTGCGCCCGCAGGTGGGCGACCGGGTGCTGGTGCCGACCGACGACGGGCCCGAGGTGGCCGAGTGCGTCTGGGCCGCCCAGTGGGTGACCGAGGAGACCGACGGCTTCCCCCGGCTGGTCGGGCTGGCCGGCGACGACGACCTGCTCCGGGACGAGGCGCTGCGCCGTCGTAAGGCCGAGGCGAAGGTGGCGGCGAAGCGGCTGATCCGTGCGCACGGCCTCCCGATGAAGGTGGTGGCCGTCGACCACGTGCTCGGCTCGGGTGACGGCGGCGGCGAGCGCAGCACCGTCTACTTCACCGCACCGCACCGGGTGGACTTCCGTTCCCTGGTCCGCGACCTGGGCGCCACCCTGCACTGCCGGGTCGAGTTGCGGCAGCTCTCGGCACGGGATTCGGCCCGCGTCCAGGGCGGCATCGGCTCGTGTGGTCGGGACCTGTGCTGCGCGACGTTCCTCACCGACTTCGAGCCGGTGACCATCCGGATGGCCAAGGACCAGGATCTGCCGCTGAACCCGCTGCGCATCTCGGGGGCGTGTGGCCGGTTGATGTGCTGCCTGAAGTACGAGCACCCGCTGTATGACAGAAGCGGCACATACCCGACGAGCGGCCAGCGGGTTACCACCCCGGAAGGCGAGGCCAGGGTCGTCTCGCGGCACGTCCCGAGCGAGACGGTGACTGTTCGCCAGCTCTCCAGCGGCGAGACCAAGCGGTGCTCGCTGTCTGACGTCTGCGGATCGCGCCGGTCATACGAAGAAGGCCCCACTCCGTAGAGCAGGACCTCCTCCACCCCAGGGGAACCGGACTACACCCCCTGGCCCCCCGGCTAACCCTGTTGATCAAGAGGTTTGCGTCAAAATTCGGGCCCCGAATGACGCGAACCTCTTGATCACCTGGTGGGTGCGGTCAGGGTCAGTGCAGGACCATGGGGGGTTCGGTCAGGTGGGGAGTTAGCGGAGTTTTCGGGGTCAGCCAGCTTGCGGAGGGGGAGTCGTCGGGGTTGACCTGCCAGTCGCGGGAGACCCGGTCGATTCCGATCGGATAGACGGTCAGCGTGCCGTCCGGGTCGATGCGCAACCGCAGGAACGACTTGGAGTCCTCGATACCCTGCCCGGCGAACAGCTCGTTGACGTTCACCCCGAACGCACCGGCGACCAGCAGGTACGCCGCCACCAGCTGACTGGCCACCAGGCCGATGACCGGGCCGTACAGCACCGCCGCGGCGACCGCAGGCAGCGGCCACGGCCAGTCGTAGAACGGCAGCGCCAACCAGACCCAGGTGCCGCCCGCGGCCAACGCCACCTGGGCCACGCCGTGGCTGACGCCGAGAATCCAGTGCCGGACATGCCGCTTGCCGCTGGCACTGGGCGGCTTGGCGAACAGGACCGCCGCCACCACCGTCACGAGCACCATCAGCACCAGCGGGACGCTGAACAGTCGCTGGTCGGTGCTGTCGGCCCAGTTCGCCGCCGCGCCCGCCATGGCCAGCATCAGCAGGGTGTGCAGGGTGCCGAGCAGCGTGGTGAAGCCGGGGTTGCGGAACGGCAGCCGGGCAAAGATGCCCCAGCCGTAGCGCCGGGAGCGGGCCGCGTCCGGATAGCGGGCCACCAGATCGTACGGCTGTGTGCGGCTGGCCCGTCGAGCCAGCGTGTCCCGAGGCGGCACCTCGATGCGCTCCGGCAGCTTGTGCGTCGGGTACAGGTACGCACCGCCGCCGCCACAGGTGATCAACTGCCGGTCCGGGCCGGCGTAGCGGGCGTAGTGGTGCAGGTCGCCGGAGAGCAGCAGCCGCACCTGCGCCCCGGTCGGGTCGATGATGGTCCGGACGAAGTAGTCGATCGAGTCGTACGCCATGGGGTCGTCGGCGGCCTTGACCCAGGTCGGCGACGGTGCCGCAATGATCACCTTCGACTCCGGGGTGAGTCGCCGGGCCACCTCGTCGAAGTAGGCCAACTGTGGGTCGTCCAGGTATGAGCCGGACTGGTCGTCGACGCCCAGCAGCCACCAGGCGGCCGGCAACTCCACGGCGAAGTACGACCGCGACTGCCCGGTGCGCCAGCCGGCGAAGTTGCGGTCCCGGGAGCGAACGAACAGCCGCAGGAAGGCGGTCAGGCCGTCGTACCAGTCGTGGTTGCCCGGCACCGCGAACAGCGTGGGACGGTCGGGCGGGGCCGCCGGCAGCGCGGCCTGGTACGGCCCCTTGCACCGGTTCTCGTACTCCGCGTAGGCCGCCGACGGGTACACCTGGTCCCCGCCCATCACCAGGGTCTGCGCACGGGGCAGCCGGTGCCCGTCCACGGTCAGCTCCGGCTGCGCCAGCAGGTACGCGACGGAGTAGGTGGCGTGGAAGCCGTCACCGAGGTCGGCCGCGTAGTCGAGCCACAGCCCGCCGTCCGGCCCCGCCTGGCGGAAGATGCCGTCGCCGAAGGCGTTCTGCAACTCGCGCTTGTCCAGGTAGGCGCCGAAGAGGATCGCCAGCAGCGTGCGGATACCGGTGCTGATCAACAGGAACGGGGCCAGCCATGGCACCGGCTTGCGGGGGGTGAAACCCAACTCCAGTGGATCGGTGGAGCGCGGCCGGCGAGGGGCCCGCTCCCCGTCGGGTTGCTCGCCCGCCGGGGTCTGGTGATCGTCGCGTTCGTCACTCACCCGCCGCAGCGTAGTACCGGTCCCGGCGAGGCGCTGTCCGGTAATTAGCCAGATGGCAATGGTTGTCCGGTTGGTGTTGACGGAGGCGCGGGGGTATCCCGTTCGGTCCGGGGCCGGGGGGTGCCGTACACTTGCTGATCGTTGCCGCCTTAGCTCAGTCGGCTAGAGCGACGCACTCGTAATGCGTAGGTCGACGGTTCGATTCCGTCAGGCGGCTCGGTACAGAAGCCCAGGCCATTGGCCTGGGCTTCGCCGTTTTACAAGGTCCACCACACCGCCGACGGACGTGCCGGTCCGCAGATAGTCCGCATCCCGCGCCGCGACCGCCTGCCCCGGACGCTGCTGCCCGACCCGTTGTCGTGCCACTGTCGACCTCCGCGAGAGACGTGTGTGATCAACGGTGCCCCTCGCCGCACGAGTGGCGGGCGACGAGCGTCGGTTCGAAGACGACCTGCACCGACTCGGCCGGCCGCTCGACGACGAGCTCGGCCGCCCGCCGTCCCATCTCGTGCGACGGCTGGGCGACCACGGTGATCCCGAGCGCGGCGGACCAGGGGAACTCGTCCATCGTCAGGAACGCGATGTCGTCCGGAACGGTGAGCCCGTGGGCGGTCAGCGCGGAGTGCACCGCGACGGTCAGGCGGCCGGTGGTGCAGACGACGGCGTCCAGCGGCTCGTCCCGGGTACGGGCACGCGCGAGGAGTGCGCCGACGGCATCGCCCACCTCCTCCTCGGAATCCGCGACGACGACCGCCTCGTCGGGCAGGGACAGGTCGGCCTCGGCGAGCGCCAGCCGCAGCCCCGCCGTGCGTTCGACCTGCGAGGGCCGGTTACCGGAGGTGACGACACCGACGGAGGAGCGCCCGCACCCGGCCAGGTGTACGCCCATCAGCCGACCGGCCTCGACGTTGTCCAGGCTGACCGAGTGCATGCCGGCCGGCGGGTCCGGGACGGTACGCGCGACGACCACGACCGGCACGCCGGTGTCGGCCATCCGGCGGGTACGACCGTCGGCGCTCTCGCCGGTCGTCACGATCAGCCCGCGTACCCGCTGCTCGTCCATCGTGTGCACGTGGGCGAGCTCGCGGTGCACCTGGCGGAACGTGTTCGCGAACAGAACGAGGCTGCCCTGGGCGTCGGCCACCTCGTCGATGCCACGGATCAGGTCGAGGTAGAAGGGGCTGCGCAGGTCACGGATGACCACCCCGATCGTGTTGGCGCGTCCGGCGAAGACGCCCCTGGTGAGCGCGTTCGGGCTGTACCCGAGACGGGCGATCGCCGCCCACACCCTGGTGGCTGTCGGCTCGGCGACGGCGCCACCGTTGACGACCCGGGAGACGGTGGCCGTCGACACACCGGCCTGCGCGGCGACGTCGCCGATGGTGGCCCGTCTCACCGTGGTCCCCCTGTTCTCCCGTCCCGGACGACGATCCTGCCCCCGATCATGACGGTCGCCACCCGGTCGAGCCGCTCCGGGTCCGTCACCACCAGGTCGGCTATCGCACCGGGTACGACCCGGCCCCGGCGGGGTGCCAACCCGGGGATGGCGTCGGCGACGTTGGCGCTCGCCATCGCGACCGCCGCCGGGAGACGCACCACACCCGCCTTTGTGGCCCGGTCGATCGCCAGCAGGATCGGGTCGTGGTGGCCGCCCGCGTAGTCGGTCGAGATCGTGTCGACGAGCCCCGCCGAGAAAATCGCGTAGAGCAGCTCCGGCCCGGTCGTGAGTCGCCGGGCCCCGAACGTGTCCAGGGTGGAGACGTCCACGACGGCGCCCGCCTCCTTCAGCCGCTCGGCGTGCTCGACGGCCTCGCGCAGGTCGAAGCTCGAATGGTTGGAGTGTGCCGCGATCAGCCGCACGTCGGTTGTCGCGATCGCGGCGACCTGGGTCATCGACGCCGCCGCGTTGTGCACCACCACCGGTACCCCTGCCCGTGCCTGCTCGGCCGCCTCGGCCAGCCCGTGCAGGGCGATGTCGAAGGCTGGCAGCACGATCCCGGAGACGATCTCGCGGACCTCCTCGACCGACAGCCTGCCAGTCAGCCCCGCACCCGCCAACGCCTCCTCGACCGCGTCCCGGTCGAACGCCGACGTCGAGATGTGCCGCCCCAGCACCGCGATCTTCAGGTTGTCCGCCGCCCGAGGGGTGATCCGTACGCCGGTACGTCTCTGCACCTCGGCCGGGATGTACAGGTAACTCGCCCCACCCCCGCCGAGGGTGTGTCCCGCGCCGATCTCGCCGAGCGCGACGGCACCGGCGTCCAGCGCGTGCCGTGCGGTGAAGGCGCGGTGCGCTCCAGTGAGGCCACCGCCGTCGGCGATGGTCGCCGCGGCCAGGCAGGACGGGACGTTGCACGAGGCGAGCTTCACGTTGACCGGGTGCGCCGCGTCGGTGGCGGCGAGCGCCTCGGCGGTGACGAAGCCGTCCGCGCAGAGCACGGTGGTCGTCCCCTCCCGTAGGTGCCGGTCGAGGTTGGCCAGTACCTGCGGGTGTGGCAGGGCCTCGTGGCCGCTGGCGAACAGCGGCCCGTACGCGGTGCCGTGGGTATGGTTGTTGATCAGCCCCGGGATCACCAGCATCCCGGAAACGTCGACGATCTCGTCCACCGTCCCGTACGCCTCGATTGGCCGCGACGGCACGATCTCGTGGACCGTGTCTCCCTCGATCACGACGTCGAGCCCGGGCTGCGGCTCCGTACCCCGGCCGTCCACCAAGACACCGTCACGCAGGACTGTCGTGGCCACTGTCCTCCCCCTGTCCGGTCACCGGCTCGTCGGTGCGAAACGCTCGAACCGGAAGGCGGCCAGTTCCTCGCTCCGGTCCTCGCCGAGAACCCCGGCCGCGACCAGGCCAGCGGCGTGCACGCTCAGCGTCACGCCGCTGTGCGAGACGGCGAAGTGGAAGTTGGGCAGCTCCGCTACGCGACCCAGCACCGGCAGACCGTCGCCGGGAATAGGCCGTTCACCCACCCGGACGTTCTCCACAGTCGCGGCGGCGATCCCCGGATAGAGCCTGCGGCCCGCGTCGAGCACCCGATCGATCGCCGACCGCTCGACGTCGATCTCCCCGGTGTCGGCGACGTACGCCGCGCCGTCGATCCCGTGGCTGTGCAACAGCAGCCGTCCGCCGCCGTCCGGGCGCAGGTGGACGTGCGGAGCGTGGACGACCCGGGACACCGCGACGGCGACCGGTGAGGTGTGCACGAGCACGCCGCGCGTGTTGCGCATCGGCAGGTCCAGCCCGGCCAGCGCGGCGACCCGGGCCGCCCACGGCCCGGCGCAGTTCACCACGGCGTCCGTCCGGAACTGCCGACCGGAGGCGAGTCGGGCGGTACGCACGCTGCCCCCGCCCACCTCCAGGCCGGTGAGGGCGTCGTCGCGTACCAGCTCGGCGCCCTGGGACACCGCGTACGACAGCAGGTGGCCGATCAGGCGCCTCGGCTCGATCCAGCCCTCGCGCGGGAAGAACGCGATCCCGTCCGCCGGCAGTTCGGCGGCGGCGATGTCCCGTTCGAGGCGTACCGCCTCCGCCCGGCTGAGCCAACGCGCCTCGTACCCGTATTCGAGGAGCCCGGCGACCTTCGCGTGTAGTCGCCCGTACCCATCGGCGTCGGCGGCCCATTCCAGGTTGCCGTCCTCGTGGTACCAGTCGCTGCCCGGCACCCCGGCCGCCAGTTCCCGGTGCGCGTGCATGGCCGCGACGCTGAGGTCGTGGTACGAGCGGGGCTGTTTGCCGCAGGAGTTGGTCCACGAGAACGTCGCGCCGGAGGTGCCGCCGCCCGGTGCGCCAGCGTCCACGACGGTGACGCGGGCGCCGCGCCGCGTCAGCGCTGCGGTCACCGCCGCGCCGTACACACCGGCACCGATGACCACCACTTGCCCGACCATGCCCATGCTCGTGCCTCCCCATCGATGTAACTAGTTACATCGGAGCACGGGTCGTCTGATCAAGTCAACGGGCAATGGCCAACGGTGCCCCCGCTTACCCCCCGAAAACCCCTGCTAAAGGTCCACTGTGAGTGACAAACGTGGACCAGTTGTTGATGGCGTCTGTGCAGGTCAACGATGGATTTCGGCAATCGATGACAAGCTTCGGAACGTGATGTTCGGTAAGCGTAGGTGGACGGTTCGATTCCGTCCGGCGGCTCGGTATTCGGGGCTCCGCCCCTCTGGCCCGCCGCTGCTGGCACACTCGCCAACTGAGTCACGACGTCGCGAGCGCGATGGAGGTGAGGGGTGAGTTTCTCGCGCGCATGGGAAGCGACAGCGCCGGGGCCGTACGGGCTTGGTGAGGTCTACGACGACGTGACGTACGGCAAGCTACCGCCGCTGCCCGAGCGGCTGTTCACCGGGACGTTCGACTGGCTGACTCCGAAAGCGGCGGGAACGGGGTCGTACTACATGGCACCAAACCCCGTACGCGTGGATGGTCTTGACGCGTTCAACCGACGTCTCGCACGGCACGGCCTTGCTCTGCCGGCAGCGTTCGTGGTGTTCATGGCGAGCAGCCGCCTGCAGAGCTCCGTGCCGTCGTGCTTGGCCTGCGAGTGGGAGATCTCGCCCCGGTTGGTGGCCAGCCCCATCGAGGACCACGCATTCATGATGCGGTTCATGAACGATCAGCAGGGTTGCGGCTACTGGTATCTGTACCTGGGCTCCGACGGCTCCAGTCCTGTGGTGTGTAGCGCTTCGAGCTACGAACCCGCGGACGGTGACGAACCGCTGAAGATGGACCCGGCGAGTTTCTTGGCGGACGTCCAGTGGACGGCACCGGGTTTCGAGCACTTCGTCTACCGGTACTGGGTTGAGAATGTCGCCTGGTTCGAGCTGGTCTCGTCGAGGGTGCCGCGTACGGTCACCGCCGGGGACGCGGTCAGATCCTCCAGGGTGACCGAGTCGCCGTCGACGGTGATCCGGCGGGAGACGTCGCCGGGTTCGTGCAGCCGGTCGGCGAGCAGGTGCACCACGGTGACGCCGAGGCTGGCCAGACCGACCGTCTGGTCGGGGCTGGCCAGCACACGGGCGAGCTCACCGTGTGCGTCGTCGATGACCAGCAGCCGTGGCCGGGCCTTCGCCTCCGTACGCCCGACACCGTGCCGGAACGACTTGAGCGCGCTGGTGGTCCGCTCCTCCAGATCCTCGCTGAGCAGGTCGACGAGCGTCTGTACGGTGGTGACCAGCAGCGGGGTCGGGCCGGACGGGCCGATCGAGGTCCGGTCGAGCAGATGTGGCAGCCACCGTGCCCAACGCCAGGTCCGGGCGCGCTCGGGGGTGGTGATGATCGCGAGCGTCACGTCGTCGGGGGCGTGGAACGTGGCGACCTGCACGAGGATCGCCCGGGCGAGGGCGACGGCGTCCGCGTAGTTCGGCGTTATCACGCTGACATCCCCGGCGCAGTCCAGGTTCGCCCGCAGCGGCAGCCCCGGTACCAGCGCGAATCGGCGGATCAGTGAGCGCGCCTCGTGACGCATGAACGGATCGAGCGGATTGGTGGGGGTGCTCTGCTCGCGTAGCTCGATCGTGCGGACGGGCAGCGAACCCATGCCCAGCCGTACGTGCAGAAAGTCGACGTCGGCGCGTCGGCGCTCCCACAGTCGCGCCGGGCTGCGGATCACGTCGAGCAGCCGATTCACCGGCGGGTCGAGGAGGTTCGCCTCCTCCCGCAGACGCTGCTCGGTCTCGCGCAACTGGTCGCGCAGTTCCTCCAGGTAGTCCTGGTAGCGCTCGCGCTGTGCCCGGCGCTGCCGGCCGGCCTTGCCCAGCTGGGTGAGGTACATCGCCCCGGCGGCGCCCAGCGCCGCCACCATGACCACCGCGCCCAGAGCCGCGAAGCCGGAGCCGCGCAGGAACATCATCATGCTCATCGCCACCCCGGCGCCGGCCATGGGCAGCAACGCCTGGAGCCCCATCGCGGACTTGCCGTCGGGCAGTTGCGGTGGCGGGTCCAGCACGAGTGGATCCATCGCGGCCATCGGGCGAGCCATCCGGGCGGGGCGGTGCACCATGCGCGTCGACATGCGGGGGGCCTCCGGTCACATCCGCCGAGCGCGACTCAGCGCCAGCGCGGCGGCGCGGGTCGCCTCCACGAGCGTCGCCTCGCCGATCCGCGACGGGGTGATGAGCGCACCGGCGGCCAGGTGACGGTCGTAGGGCAGCACCACCACCGGTACGCCGGTCTGCTCGATCAGCTCACGGGCGGCGCCGTGGATCAGCGTCGCGCGGCCGTGCGGGTTGCTCGCGCTCAACACGACGATCACGCGCTCCAGCCATGACCCGTAGCCGTCGTCGACGATCCGGCGCAGCGTCTGGTAGGTGCCCCGAACCCCGTCGGGTGTCGCCGCCGCGACGAGCACCACCGCGTGCGCGTCGGCCATCACCCCCGCCGGGGTACGGGCCTCCAGGCCGGGTGGGCAGTCGGTGACGGTGACGGCGAAGAGACGCGACAGTGCGCGCGTGACAGCGGTGCACAGGTTCGGGTTGGTGGTGCCGCTCGGCAGTACCCAGAGACCTGTCCCGGTGCGTGGGAGGAGTGGTTCGAGGTCGCGCAGGTCGCCGCCCCGGCCCGCGAGCAGTCCGGGTGCCAGTCGTTGCAGTGACGGGTCGCTCGGGGCGCCGAGCCGCCAGGTCAGCGAGCCCTCGTACGGGTCCGCGTCCGCGGCGAGCACCGGATCGGCGCGACGCGCGGCGAACACCGACGCCAGCAGCGCGGCAAGCGTGGATTTCCCCGCGCCACCCTGCACGGAGGCCACCGCGATCCGCCGGCCGGTGTGCACGGGTGCCTGCACCTCGGCGGCGAGGTCGGCGAGTTCCCGGGTCTGCCGGCCGCTGGCGAACATCCGGCTGGCGCTGCGCCACGTACGCCGTAGCGCGGAGTCGCCGGAGGGGGGCCTGCGCGCGATCGACAGGTCGCCCGGCTCCGACGCCGGCGGGTCGGCCGGCGGCGCGGTGCGCGGCACCGGTGGAGCGCTCATGCCACCGCCTCAGTCAGAAGGTGTCGAGAAGTCGCGAGTTGAGCCCGAACACCCCGACGGCGACGGGCACCAGCGCCATCACCGTCAGGGCCTCGACGCGATCGGCGACCTGCCGGCCTCGCGCCAGGACGTGCGGCGGCGGCCGGTACGCCAGGATCGCCAGGGCCACCGCGCAGACGCCGAGTGCCGCCACCGCCGTGCCCCACCACGTGCCGGGCCGCTCCCGTACCCAGCACAGCAGCAGGCCGCCCGCGATGGTCAGCGCGCCGGCCACCAGCGTCACCACCTCGGCCGCCAGTGGGAAGGCGCGCATCCGCAGCAGCAGGGCGCCGGCCACCAGGGCTGCCAGCACCAGTCGCCACGGGCCCGGCGTCGACGCGAGGATGAGCCCGGCGAGCGTCGCCGAGGTCGCCGCCGCGATCGCCGCGACCGCCAGCCCGCGATGCGCGGAGTCAACCGCGGCCTGTACCGATACCCGGCTCACCGGCTCGTCGTTGCTGCGGCGGTCGTCGAGACGGGTGAGGCCCGATGTGATCATCGCGATCCGCGGCAACAGCCCGAGCACGCCCACCGACGCGATCGCCAGCACCGCCGCGACCCGCTCGGCGGGCATGCCGAGCAGCAGCGGCACGCTCCAGCCCGCGACCAGGGCCAGCATCGTGCCGCCACCGAGGACGCCAGCGCGCCCGTTACCCGTTACGGCACCCACCGCGAGGACGGTGCAGCCGATCACCACGGTCCACAGTGCCCACCGGGGGTGCGGGTGTCCGTCCAGCCGGGCACGGCGGTCATCACCATCGCGGCGCCGCTCAAGAGCACCGCCACCCCGATCCTGCGTCTGCCCGCCATCCCGACGAGGAGGCCGGCGAGGGCGACCGCGCCGCCGACGACGCTGACCGCGGCAGGCCCGAGGTGCGGGCCGGCGAGCAGTGCCGCCACCGCGGCGGCCACCAGGCAGGCGGTGGTGGCGGTCCACGTACGGGGGACGTCACCCCACCGGCCGCGCCGCCGGATGAGGTCGTCGCCGACCTCGTCGGAGACATCGTGGACGATCGCCGCCGGCGGTGCCTCGGAGATCGGGTCGACCCGCAACAGCGCGCCGTCGGGCACGGCGGCCTGCCGAAGGCTGCCGGCCGGGTCGAGCACCGTGCCGTCGAGGGTGCTGATCTGGTAGCCCCGCGAATCGTCAGTCGGCGGGTGGCCCACCAGTGCGACGACCTCGGGCAGCAGCAGGCCGAGCGGCTCGTCGGCGGGCAGCACGAGGTCGATGCGTCGGTGTGGCCCGGCCAGGGTCACCCGACTGAGGTGACCGGCGGAGGCGAGGGTCCGCGGTTGGGTCATCGCGGACCCGTGGGTTGGATCGGTGCCGGGTTGCGTGCCCTCTGCTGCTCGGCGACGACGTTCTGGAGGAAGGACCAGCCGACACACACGGCGCAGGCCACCGCCGCCAGCACGAGACCGGTACGCAACCACCGGAACCCGTCACCCGTGGCGCGGACCCGGCGCTGCCTGCCCCACAGCAGCAGCTCACGCATGCGGGCGCGACGAACCGCGACCGACTCGATGAGCTGCGTGTCGAATTCCCGAGCCACGGCTCGATTCTATCCACGGCCGCTAATCCGATCGGGGGACGTGATCTCGCGGGTGCCGGGTCGGCACGCCGCGACCGCGCGCTGATGGTGACTGTCGCAGCCGCGTTCTATGGTGGCCATACCTCAGAGATCCCGGAGCGTCAGCCCATGACATTTGCGCCCCTGACCATCAGTCTGCCCATCGCCGACCGCACGACCTCGTACCACTTCTACCGCGACGGTCTCGGCCTCGAAGCGGTGGGCGAGCTGGCCGACGACGGAATCCCGGAGCCGTTGCAGTTCGTGGTCAACGACGGGCTGCGCCTGATGCTCGTCCCGACCGGCGGCTTCGGGTGGGTGATCGGCCCGCGCGAGGTCGCCCCGAGGGGGCAGAGCGAGTGCCTGCTCGCCCTGGGCGCCGCCACCGAGGCCGACGCGGGCGCGATCGTCGAGCGGGCGGGCGCCGCGGGCGGCGAGGTGGTCGCCGAGCCGACCACGCGACCCTGGGGGTACGCGGGCGTCTTCGCCGACCCGGACGGTCACCTGTGGATGGTGTCGGTCACCCCGGGGTGACCGGCGCGGAGGCTCTGGCGCTGCGGCGAGCCCTCGTCGAGCGCGACCCGGGAGGACATCCACGAGGTGACCGCGACCGGTTCGGTTCGTGGCCGGAGACCGGCTCCGGCATCTCCCGCGAGTCGTTCGGCAATCCGTCCGGCTGGTCGAGCTGACCGGCCTGCGTCAGACGTAGATCTTCGTGGCGTACTCCGGGCCGTAGTGCCTCTCCAGGTCCTCCAGGCTCTCGGAGGGCGTCTCGACCTCCTTGATCAGGCGGGCGCGGGACGGCAGCACGTCGGGCTGCCAGGTCTCCGGCTGCCACAGCGCGGACCGCAGGAACGCCTTCGCGCAGTGGTAGAAGATTTGCTCGATCTCCACCACCACGGCGAGCACCGGCCGGTGCCCCTTGACGACCATGTCGTCGAACCAGGGCGCGTCGCGTACCAGGCGGGCCCGCCCGTTGATGCGCAGCGTGTCGGTGCGACCCGGGATCAGGAAGAGCAGCCCGACGTGCGGGTTGTCCAGGATGTTGCGGTAGCCGTCGGCCCGCTTGTTGCCCGGCCGCTCCGGCAGCGCGATGGTCGTGTCGTCCAGCACCAGCGTGAACCCGGCCGGGTCGCCCTTGGGCGAGACGTCGCAGCTGCCGTCCGCGCCGGCCGTCGCCATCAGGCAGAACGGGGCGGCGGCGAGCCACTGCCGGTCGCGCTCGTGCAGGCGGGCGCGGTCCTTGTTGGCGGCGCGTACGCCCGGTGTGCCGAGCAGCTCGCGTAGTTCCTCGTGCGAAGTGATCTCCACCGTCACGCGATCCTCCCCCAGCCGTTGACCCGGGTGGCGGCGCCACCGTCGCCAGCCTAGGCCCGCGTGGCCAGCGCGAGGTTTGCCCCCGGTCGCCCGGGGTAGGGCCTCACCCGACACGCCCGCCGCTCATACCGTCCGCAGGAAAGCCGACCAGTGGAGGCCGGGAGATGGAGAGCCGACTCAAGGTGCTGGGTCATCCAGTCCATCCGATGCTTGTCATGTTCCCGGTCGCGCTGTTGGTCACCGCGGTGCTCTTCGACATCATCGACACGGTCGGCGGGCCGGACTTCCTCGGCGAGGTCGCGTACTGGAACATCACCGTCGGCCTGATCGGCGGCCTGCTCGCCGCGGCGGCCGGCTCGTTCGACCTGCTGGCGATCCCGACCGGCACCCGCGCGAAGCGGGTGGGTCTGCTGCACGCGGGCGCCAACGTCGCGGTGATCCTGCTCTTCGCCGCCGTGTGGGTGGTCCGGCTCAACGCCGACTCGCGGGCCGCCGGTGGCGCGCTGATCGCCATCGAGGTCGTCGCGGTGGCGATCCTCGGCATCAGCGCCTGGCTCGGTGGCGAACTGGTCGACCGGCTCGGTGTGGGCGTCGACCGCGACGCCGGTCTGGATGCGCCCAGCTCACTGCGGCCCACCACGGCCACCCGGCGGATCGGAGACGTGCGATGAGCGAGCAGCAGCAGACCGGCGGTTTCGGCCGGGGGTGGCGCGGCCGGCAACAGGGCTGGGACCCGATGGGCGAGTTGCAGTCGCTGCGCGCCGAGCTGAGCCGGCTGGTCGGCGGCCGGGCCGGGTCGTCCGACGTCGAGCTGACCGAGACCGCGGACGGCTGGCAGGTCGTCGTCCGGCTGCCGGGCGTCGCGCCCGAGGAGGTGGCCGTCGAGCTGGACGACCGCGAGCTGTGCGTGCGGGCCCGCTCCGAGGCGGAGGTCAACGCCGATCAGGGCATTCCCGGGGGCTTCGAGACGCGCGGTTTCGAGTACCGCATCGACCTGCCGTCCCGGGTCGACCCGGAGGGCATCGACGCGGTGATGGACCACGGGCTGCTGCGCGTCCGGCTGCCCCGGGCGGCGCGACCCACGGCGCGCACCATCACCGTCGGCCGCGCCGGGCCGCGCTCGGGCGGCCTCTCCGGTGGTACGCCGATAGCGGCCGATCCCGCCGCGGACCGGGAGCTGCACCACCCGGACAGCGTCGGCGAGATCGACCGGGAGTAGCGCGCCACGTGGTCACCCCGTCCCTGCTCGGCCCGACGGCGGGGCGAGTCGAAGACGTGCGCCGGATCGCGGTGCTGCGCGCCAACGCCCTCGGCGACTTCATCTTCGTTCTGCCGGCGTTGGACGCGTTGCGCGCCGCGTACCCCTCGGCGGAGATCGTGCTGCTCGGGGCGCCGTGGCACGCGAAGCTCTGGCGCGACCGGCCCGGCCCGGTGGACCGGGTGCTGGTGGTGCCGCCGGGCCCCGGCATTCGGGAGCCGGAGGCCGGTGAGCCGGCGTCCACGATCGACGACTTCGTGGCGGCGGCCAGCGGCGAGGGTTTCGACCTGGCGGTGCAGGCCCACGGCGGTGGCGCGAACTCCAACCCGTTGATCAGCCGCCTCGGTGCCCGGGTGACGGTCGGGTTGCGCGCCGAGGACGCGCCGCCGCTGGACCGGTGGGTCCGCTACGTGTACTACCAGCACGAGGTGATCCGCTATCTGGAGGCGGTGGCCCTGGTGGGCGCTCCGGCGACCACCATCGTGCCGACGCTCGCGGTCACCGACGCGGACCGGGCCGAGGCCGAGCAGGTGCTCGGTCCACCGGCCCGCCTTCGGGTGGCGCTGCATCCGGGCGCTTCCGACACCCGGCGCCGCTGGCCGGCCGAGCGGTTCGCCGAGGTGGCCCGTGCGCTGCACGGCGACGGGTACGAGGTGCTGGTGACCGGTACGCCCTCCGAGCAGGAGGTGGTGGACCAGGTGGTCGCGGCGGCGGGGGTGCCGGTCCGGCCGCAGGTGGGCACGCTCAGTCTCGGCGGGCTGGCCGGCTGCTACGCCGGTTGCGCGCTGGTCGTCTCCAACGACACCGGCCCGCTGCACCTGGCCGCGGCGGTGGGCACGTCGACGGTGGGCATCTTCTGGGTCGGCAACCTGATCAACACGGCGACGCCGTTGCGTGGCCGGCACCGGCCGATCAGCTCCTGGACGGTGCACTGCCCGGTCTGCGGCGTGGACTGCACGCCGGGCATCTACCCGCACCGGCCGGGCGACGGCGAGTGCCCGCACCGCGACTCGTTCGTCATCGACGTGCCGGTGGCCGAGGTGCTGGAATCGGCCCGCGAACTGCTCAGCCCGTAGCGGCGCTCAGGCCGGCTGGGGGGTGTCCTCGTCGGCGAGGACGACCTCCCACGCCTCCACGTCCCGCTCGGTGACCGTGGTGGGGGTCTCCAGGTGGTAGGCGCCGCTGGGCAGGATGCCCGCCCCGCCGTGGCGGGCCAGCACCGCGAGCTGGGCGGCCACGTCCTCGCCCTGGTGTCTCTCGTGCACCCGCCGCCAGAAGTCGAAGCCCCCGGAGTCGACGAGCTTGGCCCGGTCGTAGAGCACGCACCCGCCGATCCAGGACACCTTGTACGCCCGCCACGCGCCCGGCGGCAGTGCCAGCTCGGCGGTGACGTGCAGCAGGTTGGCCGCCGAGTGGATGCGGGCCCGGTCCCACTCGGGGGTGCCCGGCCGGATCCGCTCCGGGACGGGCCGGCCGGCCCACTCCTCGTAGTGCCGGTGCGTGTCCGGTCGTACGTCCTCGGTGTACGACAGGCCGTGCACGCCGCTGCCGACGAACCCGCAGCCCAGCTCCTCGATCGCGGTGACCAGCCGGTGCAGCGCCCCGGGTTCCAGCCAGACGTCGTCGTCGAGGTTGAGCACGTACCGCGCGGAGGACGCGGCGAGCAGATAGGCACGGTGCTCGGCCAGCCCGCGGCGCGGCAGCCGGCGGGTCAACAGCACCGGGTGGCCCGCGTGGCGTAGCGCCCGGACCATGGTGGCCGCGGCGGGGTGGGCGTACGCCGGATCGCCGTCGGACTGGTCGCTGACCACCACGCCGAAGCCGGGAACCCCGCCCTGGGCGGCGAGCCCGGCCAGGGTGACGGCCAGTTCGGCGGGCCGGTTACGGGTCGGGACCAACACGTCGACCAGCCGGTCGGCACGGAACTCCGCCGGGGTGCCGAGGGCGAGGGGTCGGTTCACGACGCCTGGGTGCGGGGGCTCAGCGACGGGTCGGTGGCGTGCGACGACGGGTCCTGGCTGTGTGACCGGATCCGGTCGATGATCGCCGAGGTGGACCGGTCCGGCACGTACCCCAGCGTGCGCACCTGACCGCCGAGTCGGCGTACCAGCGGCGCCTCCGGCACCAGCTCCGGCGGATAGTCGCCGCCCTTGACGTACACGTCGGGCCGGACCGCCTCGATCAGCGCGGCGGGCGAGTCCTCCTCGAACACCACCACGTGGTCCACGCAGGACAGCGCGGCCAGCAGGGCGCCTCGGTCCTCGACCGGGTTGACCGGTCGGTCCGGCCCCTTGAGCCGGCGTACGCTGCCGTCCGAGTTGACCGCCACGATGAGCAGGTCGCCCAGGGCACGGGCCTGTTCCAGGTAGCGCACGTGCCCGGGGTGCAGCACGTCGAAGCAGCCGTTGGTGAACACCACGGACCGGCCCGCCTCGCGATGCTCGGCGACGATCGCGTCCAGTTCGTCGGTGCCGACCACCGCCGGGTGCCCGACGGTCTCCGGTGGCATGTCGAGGGCGGCCAGCAGGTCGTTGCGCAGGCACACACAGGTGCCGGTGTCGGACACGGTGATGGTGGCCGCGAGCTGGGCGAGTTGCGCGGCGGTGGGCAGCGGCGCGTCGGCGGCCAGGGCCAGCGTCATCGCCGCCAGGTACGCGTCTCCCGCGCCCACCGCGTGGCTCGCGGGGACCGGGGTGCTGTGGCTGCGCCGCCGTTCCCCGTCCGCGCCGCCGACCACCGCGCCGTCGGTGTCCAGGGTCACCGCGACCACGTCCGCGCCGGTGTGCGCGCGCAGCTCGGCGAGGCGCGACTCGGCCAGTACGGCCCGGTCGACGCCCGCTCCGGCCTCGGTGTTCACTGTGACGCCGGTGCCGGTGACGCTGAGGCCGTCGCCGGTGAGGGCCACCCGACCCTCGCTCGGGGTGGGCTCGCCGACCGGGCCGGGCCGGTCGTCCGCGCGGGCCTCGCCCGGAGCGGCGCCGACGCTCAGCTCGGACGGCCCGTCGGCCGGATCGTTGTCGGGGTGTTCCAGGTGCAGGTCGGTGCCGGCGGTCGAACGGTTCGGGCCACCGGCACGGGCCAGCAGCCGGGTCGCCTCGGCGAAGCTGGGGGTGACCACCGTCGGCGCGAGCCCTCGCCAGTCGGCGAGGTCGTGGGCGTCCAGCGCGACCGTGGCGTACCGCTCGCGCTGTTCGACCAGCCACGCGCGGACCGGCGCGGACAGCGCACCCAGACCGTAGTCGCAGACCACCAGGGTCGGCGCCTCTCCGCCGGCAGCGGCGCGCAGCTCCTCGGTGGCGCAGTCCAGCGCCGTGAGCAGCCGGTCCACCCCGTCCGGGTCGAGAGCGTCGTCCGCGTCGCCGGAGTCCTCGCGGAGCAGGATCTGGTTGCCGGCGAGCATCCGCCGCTTCACGGGGGTGGGCCGACCGGGCTGGTTGACCGTACGGTCCCAGACGCCGGCCCGGTCCAGACAGTCGTGCAGTTCGTCGCCGGCGACGTCGGCGCCGACCGGCGCCACCAGCACGGCCCGACCGCCGAGGGTGGCGACGTTGACCGCGGTGTTCGCGGCCCCACCGGCGGCGGAGATCCGTCGGCGCAGGGTGAGGACCGGGGCGGGCGCCTCCCGGCAGAGCCGGTCGGAGTCGGCGAACCGCCACTCGTCCAGCATGGCGTCGCCGACGATCAGGACCGGGCGCCCGAGCCAGCTCTCCACGACGGTGGCGAGCCGGCGCTGTTCCGCTGCTGCTCCTGCCATGCCTCCCCGGGTCCCCAGCGGCCCTCCGGACAAACCCCGCGCCGGGACCGGCTGCGCCGCGGGTCCGCGTCCTTTCGTCCCACCCTCGTCGACGGGGTGCCCGTCGTACCGACGTGGGGTGTTTCGGGCGTTGGAGGCCGGGAAGGGAATTGCGGTACCCCGGAGAGGAGATGTACCGAGATGGCAGCGACACTGCAGGGCAAGAGGATCGCCTTCCTGGCCGCCGACGGCGTCGAGGAGGTCGAGTACGTCCAGCCGCGCGAGGCGGTCGAGAACGCCGGCGCGACTGCCGAGCTGGTCTCGCTCAAGGCCGGTTCCATTCAGTCCTTCAACCACCTGGACCAGTCCAAGACGTACGACGTGGACGTCACCGTGGACAAGGCGGACGCCGCCGGGTACGACGCGCTGGTGCTGCCGGGCGGGGTGGCGAACCCGGACTTCCTGCGGTCCGACCCGGACGCGGTGCGGTTCGTGAAGGCGTTCTTCGACGCCGGCAAGCCGGTCGGGGTGATCTGTCACGGCCCGTGGACGCTGATCGAGGCGGACGTGGTCCGTGGCCGGCGGATCACCTCCTGGCCCAGCCTGCGCACGGATCTGACCAACGCCGGCGCCACCTGGGTCGACGAGGAGTGCGTGACGGACGGCAACCTGACGAGCAGCCGCAACCCCGACGACCTCCCCGCCTTCTGCGCAAAGATCACCCAAACCTTCACCACCCCCTGACCCCCCACCCCCACCCTGTTGATCATGAAGTTACTGCCGGCTCACCCGGCGTGTCGTGGCAACAACTTCATGATCGACCGGGGTGGCGGCGGGGTGGCGGCGGGGTGGGGGTATGGGACCGGTGGGGTTTTTCTCGGGTATCGGGCATGTTCTCCGGTGGTCGGGAAAGAGGGCTTGATGACCACCGAAGCCTCTGCCGCGCCGGTACTGAATCGCCAGCAGATCCGGCTGCTGATGCTGGGCCTGATGACGGGCATGCTGCTGGCCGCCCTCGACCAGACCATCGTCGGCACGGCCCTGCCGACCATCGTCGGTGAGCTGGGTGGAATCAACCACTACTCGTGGGTGGTCACGGCGTACCTGCTCGCCTCGACCGCGTCGACCCCGCTGTACGGCAAGATGGCCGACCTGTACGGGCGTCGCCCGGTCTTCCTCTTCTCGATCGGCACGTTCCTGCTCGGGTCGCTGCTGGCCGGCTTGTCGCAGAACATGACCCAGCTGATCGTCACGCGGGGCCTCCAGGGGCTCGGTGCCGGTGGTCTGCTGACGCTGGCGTTCACGATCATCTCGGACGTGGTCTCACCTCGGGAGAGAGGCCGCTACCAGGGTCTGTTCGGGGCGGTGTTCGGCATCGCGTCGGTGGCCGGCCCGCTGGTCGGTGGGTACTTTGCCGAGACCGACTGGCGGTGGATCTTCTACATCAACGTGCCGCTGGCGATCCTGGCCATCGTGGTCTGCTACCACGTGATGCGGCTGATCCCCTTCGAGCGCCGGGACCACGCGATCGACTGGCTCGGCGCCGGCCTGCTGGTGGCCGCGGTGAGCTGCCTCCTGCTCGCGCTGAGCTGGGGCGGAAACGAGTACCCGTGGGGTTCCGGGCTGATCATCGGCCTCTTCGTCGCCGGTGCGGTGCTGGCCGTGCTCTTCGTGCTCCAGGAGGCGCGGGTCGCCGAGCCGATCCTGCCGCTGCGGCTGTTCCGCAGCGCCACGTTCGCGCTGGCCAACTCCGCCGGCTTCGTGCTCGGTCTGGTGATGTTCGGGTCGATCATCTTCATTCCGCTGTACCTCCAGATCGTCAAGGGCGCCTCGCCGACCCGCAGCGGTCTGCTGATGCTGCCGATGATGGCCGGCATCATCGTGACCTCGATCCTCACCGGCCGGGCGATGAGCCGGATCGGCCGGTACAAGTGGTTCCCGGTGGCCGGGGCGGTCACCCTGCTGGTCGGCATGCTGCTGTTCACCCGGTTGCAGGTGGGTACGTCGCTCTGGGTGGCGTTCGGCTTCATGGTGGTGATCGGCGTCGGCCTCGGTCTGTGCATGCAGTCGCTCGTCCTTGCGGTGCAGAACGCGGTCTCCGTCCGCGACCTGGGCGCCGGTACCTCGTCGGCGACGTTCTTCCGGTCGCTGGGTGGTTCGTTCGGGGTGGCGATCCTCGGCACGGTGCTCTCGTCGCGGCTCAACTCGCAGCTCGCCGACCGGTTGCCCGGTGCGATCGCCCAGCTTCCACCGGAGCAGCGGGCCGCGGTCGCGGCGAGTGGCGGCACGAACATCTCGATCAACGACCCGGCGACCATCATGGCCCTGCCCGGCGCCGTCCGGGCCGCCATCCAGGCGTCGTTCGTGGAGTCGCTGCACCTGGTCTTCCTGACCACCGGGCTCGTCGCCATCGTGGCGGTGCTGGTGACCCTGGCGCTGCCGAACAACGAGCTGCGGGGTGCCGGTCCGCAGGGCGCCAAGGGCGGGGCCGACCCGCTCGGCGGTGAGGCTCCGGCGCCGGGCGGCAAGCCGCTGACCCGCGAATCCAAGGACGAGGCGGCCGCCGACATGGAGGCCAAGTCCCAGACGATGATCTGACCGTCCTCGGCCGATCGCCGGGACGGCTCCGCGACGACGGGCACACTCCCGAATGAGCGGTGCCCCGTCGCGCTCCGACTCCAGCCAGATCAGAGAGCTATTTCTGGAACATCACCGAAGCGACGGCCCACCGTGCCGTCAAGGAGCTGCACGAGCGCACAGCACCGCCCTACTTGAGGATCAGCCGGTTGGTCTGCTCGAAGACGTCCAGGTCGGCCAGGGTTTCCAACACCGATCCGGAGAGCGGTGTGGGGAACCTGTCGCGGGGGAAGAAGCCGGCGTCGGTGGTCTCGTCGGTGACCCGGGTCAGCTGCCCGTCCCACTCCTCGACCTTGAACGCGGTGGTGAAGACCTGGTACGTGTGCCCGTACATGTTGGTGCTGGTCCGGTCCGGGCCGGTGTAAAGGGCGAACGCGCAGACCCGCAGCGCCCGCAGTCCGGTCTCCTCGCGGACCTCGCGGACCGCGCAGTCGGCGATCGACTCGCCCAGCTCCATCGCCCCGGCGGGCATGGCCCACTGACCGTTGTCCGAGCGTCGGATGAGCAGGATGCGCCCCGCGTTGTCGCTGACCACGGCACGGGCGCCGACGAACATCAGCGTCCGGTCGCCGGCGAGCGCGCGCAACTGCCCTACGTATGAGTCGGCCCAGGAGATGCTCACCTGCGACAATTTACGGGGGTTCCCAACGTGTGACCGCCGACACTAGCTTGTTACCCATGCGTAGCACGATGATGGACGCCCCCCTGCAGGTCTCCCGGATCCTCGACCACGGCGCAGGGGTGCACGGCACGGCCGAGGTGGTCACCTGGACGGGCGCCGAACCCCGCCGGATGACGTACGCCGAGGTGGGCCGCACCGCCGCCCGGTTGGCCCACGCGCTGCGCGACGAGTGCGGCGTCACCGGCGACGAGCGGGTCGCCACCTTCATGTGGAACAACAACGAGCACCTGGTGGCCTACTTCGCGGTGCCGAGCATGGGCGCGGTGCTGCACACCCTCAACCTCCGGCTCTTTCCCGACCAGCTCACCTACATCGCCAACCACGCGCAGGACCGGGTGGTGCTGGTCGACAGCACGCTCATCCCGCTGCTGGCCAGGGTGATCGGCGAGCTGAACACGGTGCGGCACGTGGTGGTGGTCGGCGGTGGCGACCCGGCCCCGCTGGTGGCGGCCGCCGGAGACCGGATCACCGTGCACCACTGGGACGCGCTGCTGGCCGACCGGCCCGAGGTGTACGACTGGCCCGAGGTCGACGAGCGCGACGCCGCAGCGCTCTGCTACACCTCGGGCACCACCGGCAACCCGAAGGGCGTGGCCTACTCGCACCGGTCCATCTACCTGCACTCGTTGCAGGTCTGCATGCCGGAGGGCTTCGGTCTCGGGCCGACCGACCGGGAACTGGCCATCGTGCCGATGTTCCACGCCATGTCCTGGGGCCTGCCCTACGCGGCGTTCCTCTCCGGCGCGTCGTTGATCATGCCGGACCGGTTTCTCCAGGCCGCGCCGATCGCCGAGATGATCGCCGCCGAGCGGCCCACCCTGGCCGGCGCGGTGCCGACCATCTGGACCGACCTGCTGGCCTACCTGGACAGCCACGAGGTGGACACGTCCTCGCTCACCGAGGTGATCGTCGGTGGCTCGGCCTGCCCGCCGGCGTTGATGCACGCGTTCGACGAGCGGCACGGGATCGACGTCATCCACGCCTGGGGGATGACCGAGATGTCGCCGCTGGGATCGGTCTCCCGCCCGCCCGCCGGGGCGACCGGCGAGCAGGCCTGGCGCTACCGCTACACGCAGGGTCGCGTGCCGGCCGGGGTGCAGGCGCGCATCGTCGGGCCGCTGGGCGAGCCGCTGGCCGCCGACGGCATGGCCGTGGGCGAGTTGGAGGTCCGCGGGCCGTGGGTGACCGCGCGGTACGTCGGTGACGACGCCCCGGATGAGGAGAAGTTCCGCGACGGCTGGCTGCGTACCGGCGACGTGGGCATGCTCTCCTCGGACGGGTACATCACGCTTACCGACCGGGCGAAGGACGTGATCAAGTCCGGCGGCGAGTGGATCTCGTCGGTGGAGCTGGAGAACGCGCTGATGGCGCACCCGGCCGTGCTGGAGGCGTGCGTGGTGGGCGTGCCGGACGAGCGGTGGGACGAGCGGCCCCTGGCGACCGTGGTGGTCCGCGAGGGTGCGTCGGTGACCGCCGAGGAGTTGCGGGACTTCCTGGCCGGCTCGGTCGCCCGGTGGCAGTTGCCCGAGCGGTGGGCGTTCATCGACACGGTGCCGAAGACCAGCGTCGGCAAGTTCGACAAGAAGGTCGTCCGTTCGCGGTACGCCGACGGTGAGCTGACTGTCCGGGAGCTGACAGCACCGTAACGTTTTACCGGGCACTGTCGCCTGTTGGGCAGAGGAGTACTCCTGACATTCCTCCCCAGGGGCGGCCCCGGCGTTCGCACCGCGCCGGGGCCGCCCGCTCCACACGGGGTGATCCCGCACCGTCATTGTTGCGAAACTTGTTCGCGTCTGTCCTGATGACGGGGAAATCGGGTGTCCAGCGACCCGTTCAGGCGTCACTGGTGGTGATCAGCACCTTGCCCACCGCCGAGTCCTCGACCGCCTGGTGCGCGGCCGCCGTGTCGGCAAGCGGATAGTGGTGCAGCGGCAGACCGGCGTCCGCGCCGACCCGGAGGCCGCCCTGGCTGGCCGCCGCCGCCACGTCGATCACACCCTGCGCCTTGGCCGCCTTCGGCTCCGTGTAGACCAGCACGAACTGCCAGCGGGCGTTCGGCGCCATCATCGGCCGGATCGGGATGGTCACCTCGCCCCCGCCGTCGTCGGCGTACATGCAGACCGCGCCGCCGTGCCGCAGCACCTGGGCGTCGACCGCGGCGTTCCGGCCGGGGGAGACCTCCACGATCGTGTGCACCCCGTCGGGGGTGATCCTGCGGACCTCCTCGACCACGTCCTGCTCTCGATAGTTGATCACATAGGAGGCGCCGGCCGCCGCCGCGAGCTGTGCCTTCTCCGCGCTGCTCACCGTGGCGATCACCGTCGCGTCGGCCCAGCGGGCGAGCTGGATCGCCGCGTTGCCGACCGCGCCCGCCCCGCCCTGCACCAGCACGGTGTGATCGGCCAGCGCACCGGCGCGCAGCGCGTCGGGCATGAACTCGCCGGCCGTCAGACAGCGGTGCGCGGTGAGGAACGGGATGCCCAGGCTGGCTCCCAACTCGAACGAGGCGTCGCCCAGGGGAACCGCCTGCCGCACCGGCACCAGCGTGTACTCCGCAGCGGTGCCCCACGGCCGCTGCCAGGCCGCCTCCCAGATCCAGACCCGCTCGCCGATCAGCTCACGGTCGACCCCCTCGCCGACCGCCTCCACCACGCCCGCGCCGTCCTGCCCGGGGATCTGCCACCCGTCCGGCGGGAAGGCACGCCGCGACTTCCAGTCCGTCGGGTTCACCCCGGACACCGCCAGCCGGACCAGCACCTCGCCGGCCCCCGGCTCCGGCACCGGCCGGTCGACCAGCTCCAGCACGGAAGGGTCGCCGTTGCGCTCGTACACGATGGCTTTCATTCGTGGCTCCTACCCCGCTCGGCCCGCGTCAACCCAGCCCCTCCACCAGCTCCGGCGTCAACTCACCGATCGACCCTAACGTCACGACCGCGAGCCCGGCGGCGTCCGGGTCGAGGGGGTACGACCCGTGGGGCACCGCGACCACCTTCATCCCCGCCGCCGCGGCCGACCGCACGCCGTTGGACGAGTCCTCCACGGCCGCGCAACGGGTCGGGTCGACGCCGAGGCGCCGCGCGACGGTCAGGTACACGTCCGGCGCCGGCTTGCCCCGCTCGGTCTCCTCGGTGGAGAGGGTCGCGCCGAACGCGCCGGTCAGGCCGGTGGCGTCCAGCGCCGCCGCGATCAGCCGGGTCGGCGACGAGCTGGCCAACCCCAGCGGCCACCGCGCGGCCAGCCGGCGTACGACCTCGTCGGCACTGTCGATCAGCGGTACGTGCTCGGTGTAGCGCCGGGCCATCTCCCGCACCACCTCGTCGGCGACCTGCTCGGCGCTGCGGCGCACGCCCAGCTCACCGCTGAGGTAGCGGGCCCACTCACCGGTGCTCATGCCCATCAGCCGGCGCTGGGTGTCCGGCTGCCAGGACCCACCGTGTGCCGCCACGTACGCCCGCCGGACCTCCTCCCAGACCGGTTCGGAATCCACGATCACGCCGTCCAGGTCGAAAACCACCGCATCCACCACGGGCCCATCCTGCCCGAGAGGCGGACCGCCGGTCAGCCGGGCAGCGCGGGCAGCCCGATCGGGCTGTTCGGCGGGATCACCGTGTGACACGACCGGGCCATCGGCTCCAGCAGCTCACGCAGCCGGTCGGTGTCGTCTGGGCCGAGAGCCTCCCACGGATGTGCGGCGGCGCGGTCGGTGGCGTCCTCGATCGCCTGGAACCCGGCGTGACCGACGTCGGTGGCCGTGCCGTCCCCGGTCAGCCAGCCGCGCTGGGCCAGCCGCTCGCGGGCGGCCCGCCACTGCTCCTCGGACCAGCCCCGGCCGAGCAGGTTCTCCGCCGACATGTCCACCGCGACCCGCCAGGCCAGCGTCTCCACCGGGTCCAGGCCGGCGGCCACCAGGGCGGCGTTGTGCCCGTCGCCCCGCAGCTCCCGCAGCGTGGTGGCGGCCTGCCAGAGGCGGGCGAGGGGATATTCCCCGATCGGCAGCGCCGCGTTGGCCGCGCCGAGCACCCGACCGGCGGTCTGCGCCGCCGAGGCGGCCCGTTCCAGCAGGTCGGCGGCCTCGGCCAGGTGCGCCTCGGGCAGCTCGTAGGTCAGCTCCGCGAGGGCCTGCACGGCGCCGGTCAGCCGGGCGCGCAGGGCCTCCTGCGGGGTGGCCAGCCGCCAGACCGCCGGCAGGGCCCGGCTCACCATGGGTGGTGCGAAGTTGAAGAACGCGGCGATGACCGGGGCGGCCTCGGCGGCGCCCAGCGGCGCGGTCCGGCAGGCGAAGTAGCCCCGCCAGTAGCCGCGCAGCCCGACCGCCTCGTGCGCGGCCCGTGCCCGAGGGTGGAAGTAGGTGACCGCGTGCACCGGCTCGAAGTGCGTCCACATCAGCCGGGCGGTCCGCCCGGGCTCGTCCAGCGCCGTCACGTGCACCTCCGCGTCCCGGGTCCGCATGGTCACCCCGGA
Source organism: Micromonospora sp. NPDC005197 (assembly GCF_040608295.1). Lineage (NCBI taxonomy): Bacteria > Bacillati > Actinomycetota > Actinomycetes > Micromonosporales > Micromonosporaceae > Micromonospora > Micromonospora sp. NPDC005197. The sequence continues at coordinate 100,902 of NZ_JBEXHY010000004.1, forward strand.
CGGCGGGCCGCCCGGGGTGACGCCGAACCTACTGCCGGAGGGTGACGGGCAGGAAGCCCCATGTGAACAAGTCCATCGCGCCGCGGCGACAACCGGGGCGATCCGGACGGGTCACTGGGCGGCGAGCACGTCCACCACGAAGCGCAGCGGACCGGTCGGACGCCCGTTGGCGTTGGCCTCGTCGTTGCCGTACGCCAGCTCGCCCGGGATGTCGAGCTGCACCCGGCTGCCCACGGTCACGCCCACCAGACCCTGGTCCCAGCCGGGGATGACCTGGCCCACGCCGATGGGGAAGCTGGCCGGCTGGCCGGCGTTCCAGGACGAGTCGAACTCCTTGCCGTCCTTGAAGAAGACGCCCACGTAGTTGGTGGTGATGGTCTGGCCCTTCTTCACCGCCGGGCCGGTGCCCTTGATCACCGGGGTGACGGTGAGCTTCTTCAGCTCACCCTTGCCCGCCGCCACCGTCGGCTTGGTGCCCAGCGCCGGGTCGGCGCCCGCGGGCAGCTGCGGAGCCGGGGGCGCGGTGGGGGCGTCCGCGGCCGGTGCGGAGGCGGACGGGGTCGCACCTGCCTGGTTGGCGGGCTTGTCGTCGCTCCGGTTCCGGTCGATCCACACGAAACCGCCGATCAGCAGCGCCATCACGGCGACGCCGGCGAGGCCACCCGCCCACGCCTGGCGGCGGCGCTTCGCCTCGGCGGCCTTCTGCGCCGCCAACTGGGCGGCCAGCCGCCGACCCGCCTTCGTCGCCGGGCTCTGGCCCTCCGACCGGTTCTCCTGCGTGCGCTCGCTCACGTCGTCGACTCCCTGCTGCGAAGGTGTGGCCGGCACGCGGTGCCGGGGGGAAAGCCGACGCACACGGTACCCGCCCGGCGGCCCGCCGTGCCCGCCCCGGATGCCTCGGATCGCCCAGCGACGCCCTCGCGGGACGTTATTTCGGGATCACCATGAAGTCGGTCACGAACGACGTCACGGACCCGTCGGCCGCGCGCCCGATCCAGGTGCCGTAGCAGCCGTCCCCCCAACCCGTGGCCACGGTGACGACGTTGGCGCCGGTGGTCTCGTCGAGGACTGCGGTGATCAGGCCCCGGACCGGCGACACGGGCAGCTCGTCGGGGATGAACACCTCCTCCACCTGGTCGTGGTCCCAGCCGTCGAGGACGGCGAGCGCCGTCGGGTCGGCGAGCGTGCCGGCGCCCGCGTCCACCCCGTACCCGAAGTAGTCGTCCGGGCCGAGCGCGGCGACGTCCTGGTCGCCCGCGACGGCCGGCTCCCAGCGGATCGCCGGCTCGTCGGAGACCACCAGTTGCAGCGCGGCCACCCGCCGGTCCACCTCGGCGCCCTCCCGGAGCACCACGGCCACCCAGGCGCGGGCGGGGTACCGCCCCGGCGCGACAGTCACCGTGTACGGCTCGGCCTCCGGGCAGACCAGCGGGTCGCACCCGACCACCCGGCCGGTGGGCAGCACGACGTCATCCACCCGATGGGCCTCGATCAGGTACGCGCCGTACTCGTCGGTGAAGCGGGCACCTGGCGTCAACAACCGGTCCAGGTCAGGGGTGTACGGCATGGGGGGCTCCTCCGGTGGCCAACGGCCGGCGGAGCGTACCGGGTCCGGCGGACACCCTTCGTCGCCGCCGTACGGTCAGGCGCTCTTGCGGGGTGCGGTCTTGCGCGCGGCCGTCTTCTTTGCCGGCTCGGCCTTCTTCGCAGCCGTCTTCTTCGCCGGCTCGGCCTTCTTCGCGGCGGTCTTCTTCTCCGCCGTCTTCTTCGCCGTGGTCTTCTTCGCGGGCGCCTTGGCGGCCTTCTTCTCGGCCGCCTTCTGGGCCGAGCGGGCCGACGAGATGGGCGTCGGCTCGCCGCCGCCCCCACCGCGCGCGGGCTGTTCGCCGCGTGCCGCCCGGGCCCGGTCCACCGATGCCTTCAGCGCGGCCATCAGGTCCACCGCCGCGGCCGGCGCCTCCTCGGCCTCCTCCGGCTGGACGACCTCCCGACCCTCCACCTTGGCGTCGATGACCTCCTGCAACGCGGCCCGGTAGTCGTCGGTGAAGACGTCCGGCTCGAACTCGCCGGTCATCGAGTCGATCAGCGAGCTGGCCATGGCCAGCTCCGGTGGGCGTACCTTCAGGTCCTCGTCGAGGAAACCGAAGTCCGGCGTACGGATCTCGTCCGGCCAGAGCATCGTGTTGAGCAGCAGCACGCCCTCGCGGACCCGCAGCGTGGCGAGCTGTTCACGTTGGCGCAGCGCCACCTTGACGATGGCCACCCGCTCCGAGTCGATCAGGGCGTCGCGCAGCAGCACGTACGGCTTGGTCGCCGTGCCCTCCGGCTCCAGGAAGTACGCCTTGTTGTAGAGGATCGGGTCGACCTGCTCGGCGGGCACGAACTCCAGCACGTCGATCGCCCGCGAGCTGGTCAGCGGCAGGTCGGCGAAGTCCTCGTCGGTGAGGATCACCATCTCGCCGCCGCCGATGTCGTAGCCCTTGGCGATGTCGTCGTAGGTGACCTCCTCGCCGCAGACCGAGCAGGTGCGCTTGTAGCGGATCCGGCCGCCGTCCTCGCGGTGCACCTGGTGGAACCGGATGTCCTTCTCCTCGGTCGCCGAGTAGAGCTTCACCCCGATCGAGACGAGCCCGAACGACACGGCTCCCTTCCAGATGGCACGCATCCTGCGCTCCCTTCCCCGGTATCGACCATGCTCGCATCCGTTGGAACTCCGCGCGAGGTGTTCGCCCTGCTACTACAGTCGGGTCGTGCCCGGCGCGCCGCTCAAGCCGATGCTCGCGATGACCGGGCCGCTCCCGGCGGGTGACGGCTGGGCGTACGAGTTCAAGTGGGACGGGGTCCGCGCGCTCGCCGACATCTCCGGCGGCGTCCAGCACCTGTACGCCCGCTCCGGCGTGGAGATCACCGCCGCGTACCCCGAGCTGGCCACCCTCCCCGAGCAGGTCGACGACGTGCTGCTCGACGGCGAGGTGGTGCTGCTCGGCCAGGGCGGGCAGCCGTCGTTCACGGCGCTGGCCGAGCGGATGCACGTCCGGGATCGCAACAAGGCGGCCCGGCTGGCGGCGGTCATGCCGGTCACGTACATGATCTTCGACCTGTTGCGCCGCAACGGCGACGACCTGACCGGCTGGCCGTACGAGCGGCGGCGGGAGGCCCTGGACGCGCTCGCGCTCGGCGCCGCTCGGTGGGCGGTGCCGCCGGTGTTCGCCGACGGCCCGGCGACCTACGAGGCGGCCGGGGAACACGGCCTGGAGGGCGTGATGGCCAAGCGGGTCGGCGCCGTCTACCGGCCCGGGGTGCGCTCCCCGGACTGGGTGAAGGTCAAGCTGGAGGTGACCGGGGACTTCGTCGTGGGCGGCTGGCGGCCGGGCGCGCGCCGCATCGGCGGGCTGCTGGTCGGGGTGCCCGGCCCGGACGGCCGGTTGATCTACCGGGGCCGGGTCGGTGGCGGGATCGGGGCGGCCATCGAACGGCAGCTCCTCGCCGAGCTGGAGCCGCTGCGCTCCGGCGTGTCACCGTTCGCGCCGGGCGTGCCGCGCGAGGATGCCCGGGGCGCCATCTGGGTAGAACCCCGGGTGGTGGTGGAGGTGAAGTACGGCCAACGCACCCCCGACGGCCGGCTGCGCTTCCCCCGGGTGCTGCGGTTGCGCCCGGACAAGCCGCCGGAGGAGGTCGACGATGCCGGCTGAGAAGGTGCGGGTGGACGTCGAGGGTCGCCCGCTGGAGCTGTCCAACCTGGACAAGGTCCTCTATCCGGCGGTCGGCTTCACCAAGGGCGAGGTGATCGACTACTACACCCGGATCTCCCCGGTGCTGCTGCCGCACCTGTGCGACCGGCCGGTGACCCGGATCCGCTTTCCCAACGGGGTGGACGACAAGTCCTTCTTCGAGAAGAACAAGCCGGCCGCGACCCCGGACTGGGTACGGGTGGAGACGCTGCCCGCGCCCGGGTCGACGAAGGGTCGGGAGACCATCGACTACGTGGTCGCCGACGACCTGCCCACCCTGGTCTGGCTGGCCAACCTCGCCGCGTTGGAGCTGCACACACCGCAGTGGAAGGTGGGTCAGGACCCGGACATGATGGTCGTCGACCTGGACCCGGGGCCGCCGGCCGGGCTCGCCGAGTGCTGCCCGGTGGCGGTGCTGATGCGCGACCGGCTCGCCGACGACGGCATCGACTCGTACCCGAAGACGTCCGGCAAGAAGGGCATGCAGCTCTGCTGCCCGATCGCCGGCACCCAGTCCGCCGACGACGTCTCCGCCTACGCGCGCCGGATCGCGCAGGAGCTGGAGAAGGCGCACCCGAAGCTGATCGTGTCGAAGATGGCGAAGAACCTGCGTCCCGGCAAGGTCTTCATCGACTGGAGTCAGAACAACGCGGCGAAGACCACAGTGGCGCCGTACTCGCTGCGCGCCCAGCGGACCCCCTCGGCCTCGACGCCGTTGACCTGGGACGAGGTCGAGGCCGGCGCGCGCGGCCGGAGACCCGCCGTCCGCCAGTTCACCGCCGCCGAGGTCCTGGAGCGGGTCGAGGAGTACGGCGACCTGCTGGCCGCCCTGCTCGACGGCGGCCCGGAACTGCCGGTCAAGGGCTGACCCTGGCTGGTGCTGTGGGCGCAGTCGGGGGTCGACGGTGACGGTCGGTCACCTTCGTCGGGGCGGATGCGCCAGTGAGCGGTATACCCCAGAGTCATATTCATACCTCTGCGGTATATCGCTCAACAGCACATCGACATGGCGGGCCCGCCGCACCGCACGTCAATCGGTGATCGCGTACGACGGCGTTCAGTCGCTAGAGTTCGCCGATGCAGATGAGTGAACTCGTCGGCGCGCTGAGTGAGCTCCGCGCGCTGCGGGTTGAGCACGACGGCTCCGCCCTGCTCGTCACCGTGCCGGCGATCGACGTGAGCCTGCGGCTCTACCCCGAGGCGGTGGTGTGGCTCAACCACCGGACGCTGCCGGATGGTAAGCCGATCCTCCAGGTGGTGGTCCGCCAGCACGGCCGGGATCTGCGGATGATCCTGCTGAACGACGACGTCGCCTGGGAGCCGGCCGACCTCGACTCCCTGCTCGACTCCCCGATCCCGGTGCGTCTGACGGACCTGCCGGAACTGGTGGCGTACACCGAACTGGACCGGAACTCCGTCGGCGCCCTGCGGGCCTGCGACGAGCCGGGGGCGAACCTGGCGGCGCTCGCCGCAACGCTGCACCTGCACCGGTGCGTCCTCGTCGCAGCCATGCGGCTCGGCCTTCGACCGCTTGGCGCGGTACGGCTGTGGCACGAACTGTGGTGCCGCGTCGGCGAGTTCGCGCCGGCCCCGTACTGGCCCGACCCGGACTTCGACCGGCTCCTGGTCGAGGCGGGAGTGCCGTTGACGCCTTATGAGGAGGTCCGAGCCGGGGAGCGACCGGTCGAGATCGAGGCGTTGACCGTGGCCGACCTGCGGGCGGCGGAACCGGCGCTGACGGTCGGCCGGGCGGACGAGGCCGCGCTCGCCGCCTGGCGACAGTGGATGAAGCTGACGCCGCGGCAGTTCTACGAGGTGCTGACGGCGGAGCTGCCCGACGCGCGGGTCGAAGTCTCGCTCTACGCTGACGGCGGCGCCGCGGTCTCGCTGCGCATCGCGCCGTCCGACGTTCTGCGGGTCCTGCTCGAACTGCGGCTCTCCTTCCCCAGGCGGTTGGCGATGCTGGACGAGATCCGCATCACCGAGGATGCCACCGACACCGGGCTCTTCCAGCGCATCATGGTCAACCTGGAAACGCTCACCCGCTCGCTGGGCCTGAAAGCGATCAAGGTGTACGCCACCGGGGACGGCAGCGTCGCGTTCGCCCGCGCGGGCTTCGACTGGGACCGGGATCCGGGCGACTGATTGCGCTCAGCGGTGCTGCTGTCGGGGCGTCAGCGTCCGTCGTATCCGGGCGGTGGCCGCTGGACCGATGGCCTCCTGGGTCGCCGCGAGCAGCCGCGCGCACAGCGCCCGGGCGGCGGCCAGGTCGGCACGGGCCCGGCCCGCGTCTCGCAGCAGCGTGGCGCGCTCGTCATCCGCGACGGCTCGGATGTCCGCCACCTCCCGCCGGCGAGCGCTGCGTACCTCGTCCGCCATCACCAGCACGAACTCCGTCCGGTTCCGGTCGATTTCGGTGGTGGTCGAGGCGGCCGGACTGGCGGCCACCACCCGGGTGACCGCCTCGGCGGGTAGGAAGAACAGCGTCGTGGTGGAGTACCGGCTCAGGGCTGCCTGTTGCTGCCAGCGGGTCAGCAGCCCCGACTTGCCGTCGAGGAAGGGCGCCATCGCGAACGCGAAGTCCACGTCGACGGTGGCGAGCAGCGCGCGGGAGTCGTCGATGCTGCGCCGGAGCTGGTTGATCAGCACGGACTGCCGGTGCAGCAGCGCAGCGAACTCCGCCTGGCCGTCCGCCCGCGGCTCCGCACCGGAGATCATGGTGTCGGCCAGGGTCAGGAGGCGGTCGCCGTTGAGGCACAACTCCTGCAACGTGAGGACCACGTCCAGCAGGTGGGCGCCGACCTTCGCATCCTGGGAAACCGCCCGCCGGTCCAGCAGTCTGCTGACGTACGAGTTGACGATCTGGACCACCGCCGACAGCAGTTCACCCACTGCGCCGCCCCCTCCAAAGTGGTGTGGGGGCGAGTGTAATCGCCAGGTCGCGCCACCCGGTCCGTCGCCGATCGTGATCAGCGTGCCGGCTGCGCCGGATCGGCTGGTACGAGCGACTGGACCAGCCTGGCGTAGCTGTCGCCTCCGTGGCCCGCCGCAATGGCCCGGTCGATGATCGATTGCACAGCCTCTAGCGGCGCGGGGTCGACACCGCGCGCGGCCGCGGCGTCGCGGACGTGGGCGACCGCGGAGCCCGCCGACGCGATGGTGGATATGTCGGCGGCGAAGGTTCCGGACGTGAGCTGATCGGCGAACCGGTCGGCCATGTCGGGCAACAGGCCACCGATTCCTCTGGCGAACCGGGCGAACGCGGTCGGGGGGATGCCCTCGGTGATGGCCAGGGCGAAGGCGTGCGCGAGCCCGCCGACGGACATGGTGAACAGGTCGAGCAACGCCATCTCGTACGCTGCTGCCGTGCCGGTGTCCGGGCCGAGGTAGGTGCTGGCGCCACCGAAGCTCTCCAGCCAGGGAAGGCTGTCGTCGAAGAGGGCCCGCGGACCGCTGTAGAGGATCGTCGCGGCAGGTGTCCCGATGGTCGGCGCGGGCGTCAGGATGGCACCGTCGAGGTAGTTGACGCCCCGCCGCGCTGCCCAGCCCGCCATGTCCCGTGCCTCGGCGGCGTGCCCGCTGCTGAGGTTGACGAATGTCCCTCTCGGCGGGCGTTCGAGCCCCGACATGACGGCGCGGACCGCCCGGTAGTTGATGACGCAGGCGATGACGACCGAGGCCCGGCGTGCCGCATCGGCCACCGTCGGAGCGAGCACCGCCCCTTGGGCCACCAGCGCGGTCGCCTTGCCGGGTGAGCGGTTCCAGAGCACGGTGGGGTGGCCGGCGGCGAGCGACGCGGCGGCCAGCGCCCGGCCCATCGGGCCGAGCCCCAGGACGGCGACGGCGGCGGATTGACTGTCCAGGTTGCGGTGTGTCACAGCGACGACGCTAAACCTTCACGTTGACGTGAAGGTCAAGCCCTGATCTGCTCGTGGTGTGCGGATCAGTGAATTGGCGCGGCAGGCCGGCACCACCCCACGAGCCCTGCGCTACTACGAGGAGCAGGGTCTGTTGCGACCGGCCCGTCTCGCGAGCGGCTACCGCCACTACGAGCCGCAGGCGGTGGGCACGGTCCGGCACATCCAACTGTTGCTGTCCGCCGGCTTGAACACCGCGGCGATCGCCGAGATCCTTCCCTGCATCCCCGACGACGTAACCGTGCTGGCCCCCACCTGCCCGGAGCTCCTCGACGCTCTGGCAGTGGAGCGCACCCGCATCACGACGTCCATGGATCGGCTCGCAGCCGCTCGCGATGTCCTGGATCGACTCATCCAGGCCGGCCCTGCTGCCGGCGACCGGTCCTGAGCATCGTCCGCTGCTGACAGCCGCGTGGCGGCGCTTCTGCCGCCGTACTGGTGTATCGCCGTGCCCCGCACCGCTACCTCGTCGACGCCGGGCCGGCACCGCCGGGGAGCATCAGCTTGCGGCGACGTGAACAGCGGGCGAAGCGCCGCGCAGACGCCACCAGGCGCCAACGACCAGGGCCACGGTGATGACGGTGACCGCCACGTCGCCGGCGAGGGCCGCCGCCGGGCTCGCCGGGGAGTACGGCGGCACCAGGTACGCGAACGCGGCGGCGCTGACCACGCTCGCCGAGCCCGCGGCGAGCACGTGCCGCTGCCCCCAGCGTGGGCCCGCCGACCAGTACGCGACCAGTGCGCCGACCGCCGCCGCGAGCGCCAGCGCGACGAGCACCCCCGCCCAGCCGGGCGTCGGATCGGTGAAGAGGTGGGCGAGGACGACCAGCAGGCCGACCCAGAGTGGGTGCGGCACCCGGCGGACGCGGCGCTGGTGGGGGCGACGCCAGCGCGGCAGTAGGGCCGCCGCGACCAGGGTGAGGACCACCGCCGTGGCGAAGGCCAGTTGAAGCGGGCTGGCCAGGAAGTTCTTCCGGCCCTCGGGAGTGGTGAAGATCAGCAGGCTGCCGAGCAGGTAGAGCACCGCGACCACAGCCAACCCCTGTCGTCCGAGCCACGGCCGAAGCCGCCGTTTCGCACCGAGGAACGACTCGACGAACACGATCGGCGCGCAGATGGTCAGCAGGATGTGGTTGCCCACGTAGTCGAACGCCTGCCGGAGGCTGAACCCGAGCCCCGGCACCAGCGACGCCTCGGCGGCGGCCCGGGTGTCGGCGTACTGGGTGTCATCGAGGTAGCCGGGGTTGAACAGGGACTGGTCCACCAGGCCGGCCTGGAGCACACCGAAGGCGGCGGCGAGCAGCACGATGGTCGGCCATCCCGCGCCGAGGTGCCGGGCGGTCTCCCGGATCAGGATCGCCGCCCCGCCGTACATCGGGGCCAGAAAGATCAGCACCGGGAGGAAGCCGTCGAGGGCGAAGCCACCCCACGAGCACTCGGCCGCCCAGGGCGCGAGCAGCAGCAACGCGACCACCGGCACGAGCCGGCGGCGCAACGGGGGACGGTCGGCGAGGTCGGGCGCGGTCGGCATGGGCACTCCTCGGTGGCGCTGCGGGGGTCGTCCGTAGCGTCCGTGGGCCACCCGGCCAGCCGCTACGGCCATCGGCCGACGAGGGGTACGACCAAAGTCGTTGCGTAGGGTGGTGGCGACGTCGTCACCCGGGGAGCACGCGGATGCAGCCACACGCCACGGCCGACCTGTCGGACCCGCCCACCGCCGCCGAGAGCCCCCTGCTCAGCTACCGCGACGAGGCGACCGGGGAGCGCGTCGACCTCACCGCCCAGCAGGTCGGCGCCTGGTCCGCGCGCAGCGCGAGCCTGCTGCGGGACGGCTGTGGACTCGGCCCCGGCAGCCGCCTAGCGGTGTTACTGCCGCCGCACTGGCGTACCGCCGCGGTGTTGTTGGGCGCCTGGGCCTGCGGCCTGGCGGTGTCGTTCCGACCGCGCGCCACGGCGGGCCTGCCGGTGCTGGAGCCCGGCGGCGAGCGACCGTTCGACGCGGTCTTCGTGACCCCGCAACGCCAGGACGACTGGTTGGAGGACGTGCCGGACGCCCCGCACCGCTACCTCGTCGGCACCGGGCCGGGCCGGCTGGCTGACGTGCCGCTGGGCTGGTTGGACTGGTCCGCCGAGGTGCTTCGCCACTCGGACGTCACGCCCGACCACACCGCCATCCACCCGTCGGATCCGGCCAGCGCGGACGGCACGACCTACGGACAGTGGGGAGCGCTCGCCCGGGAGGTCGCCGGAATGCTGGACCTGCGCGCCGGTGACCGGCTGCTCGTCGACGCCGCCGAGCACGAGCAGCCGTTGAAGTGGTTGCTCGCGCCGCTGTCGGCGGGCGCGTCCGTGGTCATCAGCGCCAACCTCGACCCGGCGCGACGGGATGCGATCGTCGCCGCCGAACAGGTGACTCGGATCCTCTGAACTGCCTAGATCTGCGTTCTTGCCTGTTCGATCTGCCGCACGATGGCGTGGGCGCCGTGCGCCCGTGCGATGGCGTTCGCCTCGTCGAGTGTCGCGAGTGCGTCCGCGTGGCGGTCCTGGGCGGCGGCGACGTAGGCCAGCCCGACCATGTTGGCGGCCACGCCCGATAGCGCTCCCACCTCTCGGCGCAGCCGTGACGACTCCTCCAGCCGCTCGCGCGCTTCATCCAGCCGACCGGTCATGTGCGCCGCGATGCCCAGGTGTCGCAATGCCTCGGCCTGGGTCCGTCTGTCGCCGACCTGCGCCGCCAGCTCGCGGGACCTTTCCAGGTGCGGAACCGCGGTCTCGTTGTCGCGCCGGATGATCTGATGCAGGCAGCCGATCCAGAACAGCGCCTCGGCCTGGCCGCGTGTGTCGGCCAGCGCCTGGTACAGCTCGGCCGCACGCTCAAACAACGGCAGTTCAGCCGGGTCCTCGACGGGTGAGGTGCCGCTCTTGGCGCGTTCGTCGAGAAACCGCGCGTGCAGGATCCGCCCACGGGCCAGCGCGCTGTCGGCCTCCACCGCGTCCAGGTCCCGTTCGGCGTCGGCCAGTACGTGGGCATCGCCGCTGTACACGGCCTGTTCGTAGAGTTTCCGGGCCCGTTCGATGCGATCTTCGGCGTTCATCGCCGCCCCCGTCCTTGCAGCGCCACTGCGTGCCGGATGAGCAGCTTAGTAGTCAAGCCCGGCACCGTGTAGACGGTCAGCGATGGGTGGCGTGACGAGTTCGGCCATCGGCCGGCAGGGTCTCTGGTCGGCCGCGCCCACCGGCGTGCCACAGCACCTGTGAGCAGCGCGGGCATGCCCGCAACCGCGCGGAGCGACCCCAATCAGCGCTGCCCGATCCTGTTCCGTTACATCGGCATCTGCCCTGCTCAGAGGGTCTTTTGTCGATGCCGTCGGCATGTTCTCATACCCGAACAACGACGTCATCGACAGCGCACCGCTCCCTCACTGAAAGGTGCACCGATGCACAGGAGATCGACCTTCCGACTGGCGGTACTCACCGCCACCGCCGCCACGTTCCTGGCGTCCGGCGGGGCCTCCGGGGCGCTGGCCACGGCCGCCCCCGCGACCGTCTCCCCGGGTGTCGCGGCGTGCGACCCGGGCACCGACGCGCACGGCGCTGCTCGGGTCGCCCACGGCGCCACGGCACAGGAACCGGAGCTGTACTCGAAGAACGAGGCCAACGCCTACGGCGTGATCAAGGACGCGCCGCGCCTGCCCAACGGCAGCGTCACCATCCCGACGGTCTTCCACATGGTCTCCGACCACCCGCTCACCGCCGCCGAGAGGACCAGGTGGAACACCCTGATCGCGGCACAGATGACGGTGCTCAACGACTCGTACGCGGGCCGTACGGCGGCGGACGCCTCCGACACCCCGTTCCGGTTCTCGCTCGTCGACACCACGTGGACGGTGAACAGCGCCTGGTACACGGTCGAGCCGGGCAAGAACGAGCGCGACATGAAGAAGGCGCTCTACACCGGCGACTCGGAGACCCTCAACGTGTACGCGGCCAACATCGGCGGCGGCCTGCTCGGCTGGGCGTACTTCCCGAAGGGCTACAACAACGGCCGCGACTACATCGACGGCGTGGTGATGCTCGACGAGTCGATGCCGGGCGGCACGGCCGGCAAGTACGCCCTCGGTGACACCCTGACGCACGAGGTCGGGCACTGGCTGATGCTGGAGCACACCTTCGCCCACGGCTGCTCCGCGTCCGGCGACTTCGTCGCGGACACCCCGCGCGAGGCGGCGCCGCAGTTCAACTGCCCGGTGGGGGCGGACACCTGCACCGCGCCGGGTCTGGACCCGATCCACAACTTCATGGACTACACGCAGGACTCCTGCATGGACATGTTCACCGCGGGTCAGGCGGACCGGATGAGCGACGCCTGGGTGGCGTTCCGCGCCGGCGGCGCCGGCTGACGCAGCATTGTCGGGGGCTGGCGGGCCGCGACCAGCGCTGCGTCGGCCCCCACATCGCCTCCGCTGACGGTCGGCGTGCCCGGTCCAGGGTCGGGTGATCCCATACCGGGCACGCCTCCCGTTCACTCGAACGCGCCGGCGAACATGCCCGGCTCGTACGAACCGCCCCGCTGGTGCACGATCACGGCGAGCCGGTTGGCCGCGTTGATCAGGGCGACCAGGGCGACCAGCGCGGCGATCTGGTCGTCGTCGTAGTGCTTGCGCACCTGAGCCCACGTCTCGTCGGACACGCCCTGGTGGGCGTCGGCGAGCCGGGTGCCCTCCTCGGCGAGCGCCAGCGCAGCCTGCTCGGCCTCGGTGAAGACGGTGGCCTCACGCCAGGCGGCCACCAGGCTCAGCCGGACCGCGCTCTCACCGGCCGCCACGGCCTCCTTGGTGTGCATGTCGATGCACCAGCCGCAGCCGTTGATCTGGCTGGCCCGCAGCGACACCAGCTCCTGCGTGGACTGCGGCAGCGACGACCGCTGGATCACCTGGCCGGCGTTCGCGAACCGCTTGAAGAACTTCATCGCGGTCTCGTTGTCGAACATGTTGAATCGGGCGTCCATGGTTCCGTCCTTCACTCGCATTGTTCGATCGGACGACCATGAGATGCCGGCCATCCCCGATCTGTGACGGCGCGGCCGGGGTGACGACCGCCACAGGCCGCAGGTGTCACAGAACGGCCGGGTCCGGCATCTGATGGGCGACGCAGTCGAGAGCGAACAGGAGTCACCCATGGTGAGCACGCCGCAGACCGCCGCCGACGACCGCCCGGACCGGGCCACCGAGGCGTTCCTCGCCCACCGCAACCTGCTCTTCACCGTCGCGTACGAAATGCTCGGCTCGGCCGCCGACGCGGAGGACGTACTCCAGGAAACCTGGCTGCGATGGGCGGGCGTCGACCTGGGCACGGTCCACGACCAGCGCGCGTACCTGGTCCGCATCACCACCCGGCAGTCACTCATCCGGCTGCGGACGCTCGGCCGCCGCAAGGAGTCCTACGTCGGCTCCTGGCTGCCCGAGCCGCTGCTCACCGCCCCCGACGTGGCCGAGGACATTGCGCTGGCCGACAGCGTCTCGATGGCCATGCTGCTGGTGCTGGAAACCCTCGCGCCGACCGAACGCGCCGTGTTCGTGCTGCGCGAGGTGTTCGACCTGGGGTACGACGAGATCGCCGAAGCCGTCGACAAGAGCCCGGCTGCCGTCCGCCAGATCACCCACCGCGCCCGCGCGCACGTCGCCGCGCGCCGACCCCGCCAGGTCGTGTCCGCGGCCGAGACCCGGAGCGCGCTCGACGCGTTCCAACGGGCCGCCGAAACCGGCGACCTCCAGAGCTTGCTCGACATCCTCGCGCCGGACGTCGTCCTCCTCGGCGACGGCGGCGGCGTCAAACAGGCCGTCCCGCGGCCCATCATCGGCGCCGACAAGGTAGCCCGCCTGCTGGCCGGCGGGTGGAGCAAGGTCCCGGGCGTCACCTCGCTGCGGCCGGCGCAGGTCAACGGCTACCCGGCGCTCATCGTCCACCTCGACGGCGAGCTGGACACCGTCGTGGCCCTGCGCATCGACGACGGCCTCGTCACCGGGATCTACGCCGTGCGCAATCCCGCGAAGCTGTCACACATGGAGCGGGAGACCGTCCTGAGCCGCTGACCCTCGTCACCCGGTCCCCCAGCGGCGTGGCTGTCTCCACCTGCGTGAGTAGGAGTTGATGACGTAGACGATTCAGCGCCGTCGGGGCCACGGCGGGCGTGGCGCGCACGCCGAGGCGTGGTCCACCGCCAGCGCACACCGGCCGTGTCCGTGCGGCAGCGGCCGATCGCAGAAGACCCAGTGTCGTACGCCCTGTTGGTCCTCGGCCGAGACGGTGACCCCGCCGGGCTCGACGCGTGCGCTGAGCCGGGCCAGCACCCGGGCGGCGGTCCGGGCGAAGATTCGAGCCCGGAGCAGGTCGGGCGCGGTGACCGGCAGGTGAATCACCCAGCGGCTGCTCATCGGTAGACCGCCCTTCGTCGGGTCGGGTCGAAGTGGAGGGGGCGGTCTCCGCCGGTTGCGGGCGGCGGAGACCGCCCCACCCTGCGACCGCAGCCTTTCGATCGGCGGTACGGCAGCAGGGCCGCGCCGGGGGAGCGCGGAGGGTGGGGTCTCAGCGGCGATGCGAGACCGGTACGAGAGGCGCCAACCGACCGCAGCAGCACCGCATCACCGAGAGCGACGCTACCGATACCTGTCACCTCTGTCAACGCTCTCTTACCTGTCGAATCTAGCTGTCGCAGCTTGCCTACTTCTCCTGCGTCAGTTATTGCCGCTCTTTCACCTGTTGCTCGATACTGGGAGGGCCAACCGACTGCAAGGGGCCTCCACGTGCCGATTCCGCCGACCATGGACGAGTTGATCAACGATCTGCTGAGGCGGATCGAGGTGGGCGAGTTCCAGCCCGGGTCGAAGATCCCGTCCACTCAACAGCTGTCCGACCACTACGACGTGTCAGTTTCGACGATCCACCGGGCAGTGGCGGTCCTGCGGGAGCAGGGCGTGTTGGTTGGCCGCCCAGGTCGGGGCGTCTTCGTTGCTGAGTCCGCTCAGGGCTGACCACAACCCGTCATTTGCCCTAACGGCGAAGCGCCTCGGCGAGGTGGTTCAGAATTTCTGTACATGTCTCAAGGCGGCCCTGACCGGGTCGCACGCGCCGTTGCCCGGGGCGCGCGCCTGCCGCTGCCGCTGCCGCTCTGCGGGCGTCACGCCGGATGCCCCGGTGGCTGGCGCGATGGGCGGAAAGCCCGGAGGGTCGCCGCTGAACGACAGGCCGTTGACCGGTGTGGTGGTGGCCAGTTGCCAGCCGGATCACGCGACCACGAGCCCGCGCGGTGTAGGGAACGCACGGGGACCGCGTCGGCGAACTGGCGGCGGTCGCGGGGATGCGGCTACTGCGCCTCCGGCGGGGGCGCTCCGGCTCCAGGATGGCCGGGTAAACGAGGATTGCCGCCGGCCGGTAGCAGACGACAGGCCGGGTCCGCATCCCCCAGCGGAGGTCAGCCTTGGTCGCTGGCGGACTGGCTGTCGACAGCGACGCTGACAGCAACCGCGCCGGACGGCAGCACATAGACAAGTCCTGCCATGGACGAGACTCAGAGCTTGCAGACGTCCCCGGAACATGTGTGGACGAGGTGTACAGAGTTTTGTAAGCGGGCGGTCGACGGCGAGACGCAGCGTTCCTGTGAGAAATCGAGGTGACGGGCTCGACACCTGTTCCAACCCGGCATGGTGAGCCGGCTCCTCGCGCAAACTTGATCGGCCACGTGGCTCGTCCGTCGTTCAGTACCGGGGCTACTGGTTGCGAACGACCCCCTGCGGTAACAGAGGGTCGTTCTGTCCGAGGTGTGTGCCAATTCACTGCCATGGCTCACATCCCGCCACCTATAACGAGGTCTCGCTTGCTTAGTGGCGGCCTTCCTGCCGCACTGCGGCTCGGTTTCTGAGTAGCATCCGTCCGAGAACTTGGCATCGGACTGACGTCCGTAGATGCAACCTCCGCGTTTCCGCACGTGGGTGGCGCGGGGGTCTAGGTGTGCCAGTCTTCGTCCGCGCAAGCCATAGATAGCGATCAAGTGAATAGATCCACTGTGCTTGGACCTTCCTGACTACCCACAGTGATGAACGTTGCGTTCGGAGTACGCCTTTGCCCGGACACTTAACACGATCGGCCACTCTCAGTGAGACGGACAGCACACAAGGCGTGTCTTTAAAGATGGATTTTCGTTAGCCGCATGAGACACCCGCAGCGTCCATCCGGCGGTAACCGGCGGCGCTCGCCCCCAGCGGGATGTCTCACTGTCCGAGGATCCTACGAAAATGCCCATGGAGCGAAGGTGCCGAAGAGCACGTCTCCCCAGCGAAGGCCGGCGCGCCCCACCTCTGCGTCTGACCGCAAAAGTTCGCGGTTGATCCCCAGGCAATCCGAGCCGGTCGACGATGAGCCGCCATGCGAAGAGCGTCTCCACCCAATCCCAATAGCCCTGCTCATCCTGATGATCACACTCATCGTCGGCCTCCTCCCAGCTGTAGTCTTCGGCCTGACCGCAGGGCTGCATGCCAGCTCGGCCCTCGGGCTCCTGCCCAGCATCGCCGTCGGAGTCGCGACCGCCGTTGTCACCTTGGTCCTGACTGGGCTGGTGGTAGCCAACAAGCTTCACAAGCTCGTTCGATACAGGCTGGTCGAGGCATCGATGTATTCGAAGGCACATACCCGGGGCTGGAGGCCGAGCAGTCGAGCCCACGAGGAGCGGTCGACCAGGATGGACGCGGATAACCACGTCGCGCAGAGGGGCGGACGGCTGACCAGTGCCCCGGAACCGACCAGTAGGGGGCAGACGCGCGATCGACGCAGATCCGATCCGCGGGAGTTCAGTAGCGGAGCCGTGCCGCCTAGCTGAGATAGAGGTCGATGCGGCCGAGGCCGTTGGTCCAAGCTGTCGTCGCTGATCTGGGTGCTTCGTACTGGCGTGAAACGATCAAGGACGGCGACGCCGTGGTCGCGGTATAAGATCTATCGACCTGAGGCGAGGGCTCCCATTGTTAACTTTTCCTGACACGTACCGAATCCAACCGATGCTCATCTTGCCTTTACAATCCATGCTTCGCCTACATAATTAGGTATGGCATGGGAGTGGGTTGCGCCGTCAGTAACCGGCGCCGTTGGTGCGATAACCATATCCGCAACTATTTGGTTGGCGAATAAGCAGTTCACATTCCAGGAGGGCAGGGCGCTCAAGACAGATAGAAGGACTGTCTACGGACAGTTCTTGAAGGCCACACATCAGATGGAGGACTGCGCGACGAGGCTTGTAGCGGATGAAGTGACGGACGGTAAAGAAAGCGCGACGGCTTTCAAGGAGGCCCGATCCGAGGCCATGGCGGCAATGGCGGAGATAACCATTCTCGGACCAAGCGACGTTGCCGATTCAGCAGATCGCTATCTATCGGCTATCATGCGAGATAGCCTGACCGGAAACCGCAGTGAAATAGCGAGGCAAAAGAATGCCACCGTCCTCGCGATGAAGCAAGCCCTGGGAGGCTAAGGCCTTATGCACGGAGAAGGTCTGCCATCCGCCTTTCGTTTGCGTGTCGCACTCGTCGGTTAGGTGCCGCCTCTGGCATGATTTCGACTTCCGCGCGTTCAACCTTCTGCTTCATCTCTTCAGCTCGTTCGAGAGTTCTCTCTTGCAGAGGGGCATGTACGCCGACACCTTCTGCCACGGCAACGCTCCTAGAGCCTTCGATCGCTCGCGCAGGCTTGTCGGTCTGGCGCTGCTTGGCTCGGACACGATTCTCCGTGCTCGCCCGTTCTGCAGAGGCCTTAGAGCTGCGGGAAGCCAGCGTTCGAAGTATCCGGCTGACAACCTTGAATAGCGGTATTACGATCCATCCGGCAACTGAGCCGCACGTAAGATGTTGGATGGTAGCTTGCCTAAGCTCTCTTAAATACATGGAGAGCTTTTCTTTGTCGCCTGAGGGGGTGTCCTTTCGAAGTATTTCCTCGAAGACTGAAGTTTCCCCGTCTACCTGATAAATAGAAATAGCCAGAATGGTATCCTTCAATGTGTGACGCCCTGCGACCTCGATCTGATCCTCGAGTAGTTCTTGGATGGTACGTGCCGCAGCGCTTCGCGAGATGCTTCCCCTCCGAAGGTCATCATTCAGTCGGTCACGCAGCAGCCAAAGCTTATTCCTATACGAGCTATGAGCAAGATGCGTCAACTGAAATATGATGAGAAAGGGGGACAGTGCGACGAACAATAGCATGAAGAAGAATGGAGCCGATCCTGCACTCATGACGAAATACCGCCCTGTTCTTGAGTGTAGCCCTTCAACTCCTGCTCCAACTCCTTCAGCCGCTCGCGTTGGCCCTTGATCTTCCTCTTTCGGAGCCGGCTTTGCGCCCCGGTAATGCCCAGGAACACGAGTAGCACGACAGAGAATGAGATGGATATCTGAAGTGCATGGGTGAGCTCGGGCGCATCCTTCTCGAAGTGCGTGAGCATTTGTTCGACAGCCCTGAGAGGGAAGTAGGTCGCACCCACGATGACCGCCCAGGTCCCCCCCTGGATCCCGTGGCTCCAAAGTTGAAACTTTTCGTACTCTTTCCGGCGAAGATCGCTATTGCGGAGCTTCTCAAGCTCAAATGCGGCTTCTTTTGCCCTTAGCTCGGCCTGATCAGCCCGAAGTTCGGCTTGCTGGGCACGCACTACCGCCTGCTCAACCCTGAGGTTGTCGCGCTCGGTCTCCTTGGGCATGGCGGGCAGCATAGCGAGCGTTGCGAGATTCACAAAGGTGACTCGCTTTGCAGGGCTGCCATCCGGAGGACCACTGACCGACGAGCGCGAGGTCGGTGTCGCGGTATCGATCATGATTCTCCGTCCTCTCTGCGCTCCGCCTCTGTCTTGTTAGTACGGTGGACTAACACTCGTGGTTGTCGGTCCCGGCTGTCGCCTTTGCGACAGGGGCGCGCGACAGGGTTGGTCGATCAACCCCAAAGAATCCGGCCTTTAGTGCATCAGTCTACCTCCTGTCAAGGGTGCGCTAGCGATGGCAGACGATCCCGGCCCGGGTGAACCGTCACAGACGGCCGAGCGCAGACCGCGGAAGCACGCGCACGGCGGGGGCGTTCGCCTCACAAGGCGTCTGGTTCATGTTTTGTGTGTGATGCTGTACCCAGGTTTCTCGGCAGGTCAGGGTGGTTTCGTCGTCGGCGCGCTTCGTGAGGCTGTCGATTATCGCGATTCGGATCATGCTGGCGGAGTTGGCGGGCACGGCTTCGTAGTCGCGGGCAAGGCGTCGGTGTTGCATGATCCAACCGAGGGTGCGTTCGACGACCCGGCGGCGTTTGATCACGGTGAATCATTTTGACCTGCGGGTCTTTGGCGACGACCTCGACGTCGATGCCGAGGGCGGCGCCGTGTGCGATGAGCTTGTTCTTGAAGCCGGTATCGACCCAGGTGCTTGGCCAGGATCGGGTGGGTTGTCTTCGCCCGGTTGAGAAGGTCGATGCCAATGGAGATGTCGCTAGTGCTGCGGTGCGTCCGCCGATCCCAGCGTCGCTGCGAGCCTGACCCAGGTGGTCAGTCGTGGTGCGATCAGCGCCCAGCGGGCGATCGGACAGGTCGGACGGATAAGCGGGTCGCTCAACCATCCACTAGATTTACTGTGGACCTCAGCCTGGCAGGCGCACACACAGTCCGACGGTCTCCGGCTCTTTCGGAATTGGACAGGATCTGCGGCACCCAGTCGCCTTCATCGCCGGCTCGGTCCGGCGATCCATCACACGAGCGGCAGGCCGGGACCTCCCATGCGGTGTTCAAGATGCCCTGGGCGGGCGACCCGCGCGTCAACATCCAGAACGACAAGGGCAAGGCCAAGGCGTACCAGGTACGGCAAGTGTTCAAGGCGATCGACAAGAAGGAGGCCATGTGATGCAGACCGATCCCCGTCCTGAGGTGTCCCACTACACCTACCGCGTCACGTGGTCGGTCCAGGACCGCGAGTTCGTCGCCACCTGCGCTGAGTTCCCGTCTCTCTCCTGGCTGGCCCCTTCCCAAATCGAGGCTCTGCAGGGGCTCCAGAACGTACTGCGTGAAGTGATCGGGGACATGGGGGAGCAGGGCGAGGCGGTGCCGCAGCCGTTCGCCGACCGCAGCTACTAAGGCAAGTTCAGCCTGCGCGTCGGCGAGAGCCTGCACCGCGAGCTTGCCATCCACGCCGCCGAGGACGGCATAAGCCTCAACCAGTACGTCCTACGGAAGCTCAGCGCCGCCTGAGGAGAGCGCAGTTGATCAACCAACTGTTCATCCCCGCGGTGGCAAGGACCACGTCGAGTCGCTGGCCATCGACGACAAGCCCGCCGAGAACGCGGAGACGCTGGCCACCGGCACCGCCACCCTCGGCCTCGCGGTCGTGGCCGGCAACTCAATCGAGGCGCGCTACCAGAACTACGCGCTTGTCAACGGCCACCGGGTCGACCTCGGCGGCGACTACGGCGCCACCGGCGCCCAGGACGTCAAGCTGGAGTTCCCGACCCGGTTCCTGCACCTCGGTGACAACGTCGTCGAGGTCCGCACCGGCGACTACAACGGCACCCTCAACGGCGCGACCTGCGCCAACCACGACGACTTCACCCTCACCCGGGCGGCGACGAGCCTCAGCCTGAGCACGGCGGGCACGGTGACGGCCGGCACCACGTACCTCGTCACCACCAGCGGCACGACCGTAACGAAGGCGGAGACGACAGCCGCCACGCTGGCGCTGGGCGACGGCACCTGCGGTGCCAACCGGGACGCTGAGTTCCACTTCGCCATCGACGGCGCCCCGACGACCCGTACCGTCGACACCCTCGGCAGCGGAGGCGACGCGCGCCTGAAGGTGTTCGTCGGCGGCAACGGCAGCGACAACGGGTACGACAACAAGGTCCTGATCAACGGCATCCCGCTGGAGATTGGCATGTGGGAGAAGGAGGTCGCCGACCTCGCCTTCCCGAACGAGTGGCTGGTGCCGGGCGTCAACGCCGTGGAGTTCGTGGCGGGCAACGACCACGGCAGCGCCAAACCCGGCGGCTGCGACAACTTCGACGACTTCACGCTGCGGGACTTCCAGCTGCTGCCGACCGACGCGAAGGCGACCCAGCTGACCCGCTCGATCGCGCAGACCACGGTCACCATCGGTTCGGCGAGCTACCCCGCTGGCTCCCAGGTGACCACGTACCTCGGCGACGGCACCTGCGGCAGCAGCTACAACGCGGTGCTGACCAAGGTGGTCCTGTTCGACGTCACCGCCCAGGACGGCACGGCGCTGCCGGCGCTGGGCAAGCGCGCCGACGTGGACACGACGACGATCGCGGACGGCGTCCACACCATCAAGGCGGTCGTCGGGGACAAGACCTCGACGCGGCGCTTCACCACGGACAACACCGCCCCGGAGATCGAGAGCAGCGTCCCGGCGGCCGGGCAACGGCTGACGTCGACCGTCGCGCTCAACGTCAAGATCAAGGACGCCTCCGGGGTGGTCGGCACGCCGGCCATCACCCTCGACGGCGTGGCCGTCAAGCAGGGCGACCAGATCGGCCACGGCCTGCCGGCCGGTGCGCACGTCATCGCGCTGACGGCGACCGACGCGCTCGGCAACACCGCCACCCGCGAGGTGCGCTTCAGTAGCGCGAGCATCCCGGACGTCCCGACCGAGCTCAACTCGACCGTCAAGGGCACCGATCCGCTCTCGGCGGAGCTGTCCGCCCGGATCCCCGGCGCCGAGGGTGTCGGGCTGACCGCCACGTTCACCAAGGCGGACGTGGTCCTGCCGACCGGCGGCTACCAGGGCGAGGCGGCCGACGTGCCGACCACGCTCGACGTGCAGCACGACCGGAGCGTGGACGTCGCCTCGCTGCGTCCGCTCGACGGCGCGACGATCGACACCCCGTCCGGCCGTGGGGTGGTCTTCCAGCGGTACGACCTGCCGCTGGGAGCGACCGGGCAGGAACCCACGCTGCGCTGGTCGGGCACCATCGACCCGGCGCGGATCGTGGCACTGCGGGCCTGGAACCCGGCCACCGGCAAGTGGACCGTGCTGACTTCGGCGCGGGGCCAGGCCGGGAACGAGACGGTCCTGACCGCGTCGGTGGAGGCCGGCTACCGCGACGGCGGCGTCGTCCACGTGCTGGTCACCGGGGAGGACCCGTTCGCCGACGACCTGTCGCCGCACGACGCGTCGGCGCAGAACGACAAGGACCGCTTCGAGGATCCGAACTCGTACGACTTCTCGTTGGCGCACTTCACCGACACCCAGTACATCACCGAGGGTGCGGCCGGCGGCACGTACGACGACTTCGATGGCAACGTCGAGCCCTCCGACGTCGAGACCGCCGAGGAGCAGGCGATCTGGTCGGCGGCGTACCGCGACCAGATGCAGTGGATCGCCGACAACGCGGCCAGCCGCAAGATCGCGTACGCCGCGCACACCGGCGACGTCATCGAGAACGACTACTACGACCCGCTGGCCACCAACCCGGACGGCTCGCTGAAGCGGCCCGGTCTGCACGAGCAGGTCGAGAAGGAGCTGGCCACCGCCTCGGGCTTCCAGAAGATCCTCGACGACAACGGCGTCGTCAACCAGGTCATCGCGGGCAACCACGACGACCAGTTGGGCGCCGAGACGGGCCCCACCTCCCGGTTCAGCCGGACCTTCAGCGCCGACCGGTACTACGGGACGGCGAAGGGCTGGCCGAAGGGCACCGAATACCACGCGTGGGACGAGGTGACCAACGCCGACGGATCCGTCACCCCGGGCAAGGACAACCAGAACAACTACCTGCTCTTCTCGGCAGGTGGCCTGGACTTCGTGGCGGTCGGCCTGTCGTACTGCGTCACGCCGGCCGAGGCCAAGTGGGCTGACTCGATCTTCAAGCGGTACAAGGACCGCAACGGGATCCTGCTCTCCCACGACTACCTGAAGCCGTCGGCCAACCCGGACGGGCGGGGTGCTGACTTCTCCGCTCCGGACGGCTCGCCGCTGTTCAAGCAGGTCGTCGAGGTCAACCCGAACGTCTTCCTGGTCCTCGCCGGTCACGAGCACGGCGTCGGCACCAACCTGAAGTCGAAGATCGGCGTCACGGTCAGCCACGACGTCGTCGAGCTGCTGGCGGACTACCAGTTCTACACGGTCACCGCCGCCGAGCTGTGGCCGACGCGGGTCGCCCCGGACGGCACCATCGACGTCAACGGCGACGGCACCCCGGACCACAAGGCCACCGACCGGCTGCAGTTCGGCGCGAGCTTCCTGCGCCTGCTCCAGTTCGACGTGGACCGGGCCGAGATGCACATCGACACGTACTCGCCGTTCCTGAAGAACTTCGGGGCGACCGAGTACGACATCCGCCAGGACGGCAGCCAGCCGAAGCCGCGCTACAACGGCTCGGAGGACAACCTGACCCTGCCGGTGGATCTCAGCACCCGCAAGACGTCGTTCAGCACCGACTCGCTCGCCGCGTACGGGCCGTCCGGCACGATCGGCACCGACGAGGTGACCTCGAACGGTGTCGCCACGGCGACCTGGGACAGGCTCCTGCCGGGCACCTCGTACGGCTGGATCGTCTCGGCGAAGAGCGCCGACGGCGGCGAGGCGGTGGCCCAACCGGCCGTGTTCGCGATCGCCAAGCAGGTCCCGACGATGACCGTCACCGCCGCCCCGACCAGCTGGGGCACCGCGGCGACGGTGACGGTGAAGGTCGCGGCCGGCAGTACGCCGGTCACCGGCGCGGTGGAGCTGCGCGAGGGTACGACCGTCCGGGGCTCGGCCACGCTGACCAACGGCGCCGCGACGTTCACCCTTCCGGTGGGCCTCGCGGGCGGCCAGCACACGCTGACCGCGTCGTACGCGGGCGACGACCACCTCACTCCGGTGCAGGCCACCGCCGTCCTGACGGTGAACCTGCCGGCCCAGTGG
Source organism: Micromonospora sp. NPDC005197 (assembly GCF_040608295.1). Classification (NCBI taxonomy): domain Bacteria; kingdom Bacillati; phylum Actinomycetota; class Actinomycetes; order Micromonosporales; family Micromonosporaceae; genus Micromonospora; species Micromonospora sp. NPDC005197. The sequence continues at coordinate 124,476 of NZ_JBEXHY010000004.1, forward strand.
AGTTCGTCGACCGTCTACAACGACGGGGACCGGGTGACCTACCAGGGCCGGGTCTTCCGGGCCTCCTGGTACACGAAGAACCAGAAGCCGGGCGCCGACGCCAACGGCGCGTGGCAGGAAATCGCCATGACCGAGGACGGTACGGCGATCTGGACCACGTCACGGATCTTCAACGCGGGTGACGTCGCCATGTACGACGGTAAGAAGTGGCGGGCCCAGTGGTACACCCGCAACCAGAAGCCCGGTGACCGCAACGGGTCCTGGGAGGAGATCGCCCCGACCCCACCGGACAACAGCCCGGCGGCCTGGACGCTCACGAGGGTCTACAACGCCGGCGACCGGGTGACGTTCAAGGGGCACGTGTACGAGGCGAAATGGTGGACGCGCGGCCAGGAGCCCGGTGACAAGAGTGGCCCCTGGAAGCTGATCAAGTAGTCAGATTGGCGTGACGCCGGCCCGGGACCGTTTCTGGTCCCGGGCCGGTGCGCGTCCCGTCACCCGTCCGGTGGAGCGGCAGTCTTCCGCCGGCTCTCACATTTCTCCTGCTCATACGCTGCGCCGAAAGCGGATGGCACTCTCACACCCGACGGAGGGCAGCGGTGGCGTCGAGGCGTACACGTCGGATGGTGGTGTCGGCAGTTGCCGGCGCCCTGTTCGCCCTCGGCGTGGTCGCGCCGGGTCCGGCGGCGGCGCCGCTGCCTCGCGCGGCCCGGGCGGACGGCGACGTGGCCCCCGAGCCGCGCGAGCCGCGCCCGCCGCTGCTTCCCGCAGACTTCCGGGGCACCGGCCGGTACATCGTGCGGGACCTCGGCATCGACGTCCCGTTCAGCTGGCAGGGCCGCGACGGCAACAGTCAGATGATCGCCGGCGGCCCGGAGTACCCGATCTGGTTCACGAACCTGATCTTCGAGAACACCCTCTACACGCTCACCTACAAGTGGCCGAACATCCCGCTGTTGCCGCCGCGCCCGTGCAGCAAGGTGCCGGGGTTCTTCAACCGGCAGATCTTCAACGACAAGCTGAAGACCGCCCGCTTCGTCGGGCCGGAGATCCTGCAGGGGGAGAAGGACCGGCACGTCGACCACTGGCGGGTCGGCGTCGTCGGCGGCTCGACCGTGCCGGGAGAGTTCTTCCGGTTCCCGCTCGCGCTCGGCGACATCTACGTCGACCAGCGCGACTCGACCCGGTGGTGGCAGGTGTTGCAGTTCGGCCTGCAGAACCTCTTCGACCCGGAACTCGACGAGTGGTTCACGATGGACACCTTCGAGCTCCGCCCCGGCGAGGTCCAACTCCCCGATCGCTGCCCACCTCCCACGTCCTGACCCCCCGACTGCGGTGATCAAGAGGTTTGCGTCACCGATCGGCCCGTCGATGACGCAAACCTCTTGATCACCACGTGCGGTGGGGCGTCAGAGGGCGAAGAGGAGGGCGGCGTTCAGGAGGACTACCGCAGCCGTGGCGAGGTGGATGCCGAAGGCTACGGCCTTCGTTCCGCCGTTGCGGAGCACGATGACGGTGTCGCCCAGCGGGACGAGCGCGACGATCAGCATGAACCACGCGACCGCGTCGGCCGTGGTGAAGGCGATCAGGGCGAGGCCGAGCAGGCCGTAGCTGAGATCGCGTAGGCCCTTGATCGTCAGGTAGGCGGGGTCGCCATCCGGCCGGGCCGGTACGCCGTACCCGGCGGCTGCGGCCTGCGGCACCAGCAGGAACCGCGCACCGATGAAGGCGACGAAGAGGCTGAGGACGACGGCGAGCCCGTAGGCGAGGGGTGACAACATGGTCCGCTCCAATTCCTAGCGTTGCTAGATATGGGAGCGACGCTAGCAGAGCGGCGGCAGGTTTGCTAGCGGTGCTAGGATTTTGTCATGTCGACTCAGACGCGCCGGGAGCGCGAGCGGGCGGAACGGGAACGGGCCATCGTCGCCGCCGCCCGCGACCTGGCCCTGGCCGAGGGCTGGGACGCCGTCACCACCCGGCGGCTCGCCGCCGAGATCGAATACAGCCAGCCCGTCCTCTACAGCCACTTCAAGGGCAAGGACGCCATCATGGCGGCAGTCGCCGTCGAGGGCTTCGCCGAGCTGGCCACCGCCCTGGCGTCGGCGCGGGCCTCGGCCGCCAACCCCCGGCAAGCGGTCGCCGACGTCGCCACGGCGTACACCACCTTCGCCGAACAGCGGCCCGCCCTCTACGACGCGATGTTCACCCTCGCCGTGGACCTGCCGTTCGCCAGCCAGGACGTCCCGACCGACCTGGCCCGGGGTTTCGCCGAGCTGGCCGACGCGGTGCGTCCGATCGCCGGGAACGACGACCTGGAGGCGGTCACCGAGACGTTCTGGAGCGGCCTGCACGGGCTGGTCACGCTGATGCGCAGCGGCCGGCTTCGCCGCGCCGACCACGACCGCCGGCTCGCGGTCCTGGTGGACCGCTTCTCTCGCTGAGGGTCGCCATCACGGCTGACGCAGCCGTCTCGCGCGCGGCGCGAGGTGGTACACCCGCAGAGCGAACCGCGCCGTCGGGCAGTGGCCGGTCACCCTTTGATCGACTCCGTATCGCCGATGTGGGGGCATCAACCTGCTGGGATACCGCCACGTCGGCGATGTGGAGTCGATCAAGGCGCCAAGGCGTCAAGGCGTCAAGGCCGAGCGTCGCGTCAGTCGAAGGACGGCAGGGACGGGCCGAGGACGTCGTCGGCGTCGACGATCGTGTACGCGTACCCCTGCTCGGCGAGGAACCGCTGCCGGTGCGCCGCGTACTCGGTGTCGATCGTGTCCCGGGAGACCACCGTGTAGAAGTGCGCCTGCCGCCCGTCGGCCTTCGGCCGCAACACCCGACCCAGCCGCTGCGCCTCCTCCTGCCGCGACCCGAACGTCCCCGACACCTGGATCGCCACCGCCGCCTCGGGCAGGTCGATCGAGAAGTTCCCGACCTTCGAGATCACCAACGTCCGCAGCGAACCGGAGCGGAACGCGTCGAACAGGCGCTCCCGCTCCTTGTTCGTGGTCGAGCCCTGCACGATCGGCGCGTCGAGGTACTCGCCGATCTGGTGCAACTGGTCGATGTACGCGCCGATCACCAGCACCTGGTCGTCCGGGTGCCGGTCGACAAGCGCCTTGACCACCGGCAGCTTGGTGCGGGCGGTCGCCGCCATCCGGTAGCGCTCCTCGGCCTCCGCCGTCGCGTACGACATCCGCTCCGCGTCGGTCAGGGTCACGCGGACCTCGACGCACTCGGCCGGGGCGATCCAGCCCTGCGACTCGATGTCCTTCCACGGCGCGTCGTACCGCTTCGGCCCGATCAGGCTGAACACGTCACCCTCGCGGCCGTCCTCGCGTACCAGAGTGGCAGTGAGGCCCAGCCGACGGCGGGCCTGGAGGTCCGCGGTGAACCGGAAGATCGGCGCGGGCAGCAGGTGCACCTCGTCGTAGACGACCAGGCCCCAGTCGCGGGCGCCGAACAGGTCCAGGTGGGTGAACGCGCCGCCGCGCCGCGAGGTGAGCACCTGGTACGTGGCGATGGTGACCGGGCGGATCTCCTTGCGCTCGCCGGAGTACTCGCCGATCTCCTCCTCGGTCAGCGACGTGCGGGCGATCAACTCCCGCTTCCACTGCCGGCCGGCGACGGTGTTGGTGACCAGGATCAGTGTGGTCGCCTTCGCCTCGGCCATCGCCGCCGCGCCCACCAGGGTCTTGCCGGCGCCGCAGGGCAGCACCACCACGCCCGACCCGCCGGCCCAGAACGCCTCGACGGCCTCCCGCTGGTACGACCGCAGGGTCCACGGCTTGCGCCCGTCCTTGCCGGCCTCGGCCAGCTCGATCGGGTGCGCCTCACCGTCGACGTAACCGGCCAGGTCCTCCGCCGGCCAACCCAGCTTGAGCAGCGCCTGCTTGAGCCGGCCCCGCTCGGACGGGTGGACCCGGATCGTGTCGTCGTCGATCTTGTCGCCGAGCATCCCGGCGAGCTTCTTGCTCTTGGCCACCTCGATCAGCACCAGCCGGTCGAGCGCGCGCAGCACCAACCCGTGCGCCGGGTCGTTCGCGAGCTGGAGCCGGCCGTAGCGGTCCATCGTCTCGGCCACGTCCACCAGCAGCGCGTGCGGCACCGGGTACCGCGAGTACTTGATCAGCGTGTCGACCACGCCCTCGGCATCGTGCCCCGCCGCACGGGCGTTCCACAGCCCGAGCGGGGTCAGCCGGTACGTGTGCACGTGCTCCGGGGAGCGCTCCAGCTCGGCGAAGGGGGCGATCGCCATCCGGCAGGCCCGCGCGTCGGGGTGGTCGATCTCCAGCAGCAGGGTCTTGTCCGACTGCACGATCAGGGGTCCACCACTCACGCCAGCGTCCTCTCCTCGGTTGGCCGTCCAGCCGGAGCGGGTCGCAGACCCGCCGCTGGCCGACCATCCAGTGTTGCACGGCGGAGAACGTGGAAAGAAAGATGCGCACCGGGTGCAACCAGGACGGCACTCACGAACGTCTAGCAAAGGGACGACCGTCCAGGGGAGGTGCCATGAGGCGTGTCCGGAGCACTTCCCGGTTGGTTGCCCTGGCGGTGGTCGTGCTGGTCGGGGCCGGCGCGTGCACGTTCGATCCGCAGTCCGGCGGGAGTGGTGGCGGGGGAGCCGCCCCGGTCGGTGCGGCGGAACAGGCAACGGGGGCGAGCGGCACGTCCGGGCCGGGCCAGCGCGGCCGGCCCACGCCGGCCGCGCCGACGTCGGCCGCGCCACAGTCGAGACCGACCGCGTCGACGCCGACGCGCACCACACCCGCGACCGTCGCCGGCTGCCCGCAGGGCCAGCACCAGCGAGCCGTGGAGACCTACCTCGCCCGGCTGGGCGGGTTCGGGCCGGTCACGGTCGACGGGCGGCAGTCCGCCGCCGACTGCGCCGCCATCAAGAAGTTCCAGAAGAGGTACGGCATTCGCCCCGTCGAGGGACGCGCCGGACCGACGACCTTGGACGTGGCCCAGCGACTCGCCACCACCGACACGACCCGCTGCAAGGCCGGCACCGGCACCACCTTCTGCGTGGACCTGACCCGGCAGACCGTGTGGGCGGTCCGGGGCGGCAAGGTGATCATGGCGCCGACGGTGACGCGCACCGGCATGTCCGGCTACCGGACCCCGTCCGGCACCTACACGGTCAACTACCGCAATCCGAAGGAGTGGTCCAACCCGTACGAGGTGTGGCTGCCGTACTGGCAGCACTTCACCCAGGGCATGGGGTTCCACGAGACCACGACCTACCTGCACGACAAGTCGATCGGCTCGCACGGCTGCGTCAACCTGCTGCACGCCGACGCCGTCCGGATGTGGGAGTTGGGCAAGGTCGGCACCCGGGTGGTGCTGATCGGCCGCCGCCCCGGCACCTGACCATCCCGCCCGACTCGGGGTTTATCCCCTGTCACACCCGTCCCGGGAGTGACACTCTTGGGAGTCCAGGGCCGCACCGGGCGGGGAGGCTGGGCATGACGGTCGACCGTGACGTGATCGCAGAGCATGAACAGGCGCCACCCGACGAGGTGTCCCGCGTGACCGTGGTCGCGTACGCCCTCGCCGCGGCGCTCCTCGTCGGGTGGTTCCTCTTCGGCTGGCTGGTGCTGCGGCAGGGCTTCGTCGACTCGGTCGGTGAGTCCGCCGGCGCCGGCTTCGCACTGTTGCTTGTCGTCTCGGTGGTCGGCACCTTTCGGCGCAGCCGCCGCTGACCGAGCAGCGGCGGCGTCGCCCCGTCAGTCCGCCAGCACCGCCGCCGTGATCCGGTGCAGTGCGAAGGTGTGCAGCATCTCGGTCCGCTCGTCCTCGGCTCGCAGGTAGCCGGCACCGATCGAGACCGGCTTGACCAGCCGGGACGCGGTCGCCCCGTGCGCGTCGACATACCCGACCCAGACCAGCGCCTTGTCGCGGACCGCCTGCTGGAGCACGGCAAGGGCCTCGCTGTGCGTGTGCGCGGGCACCGGGCCTCCGCCCAGCCCTGCCGCCCCGCCCCGGACGACGGCCGGCGCCCGGCGGGCCGCCCGCGCCGCCGCGTCACCCCGGCGGATGTGCTCCACCACCCCGAGCAGCCGGGGCATCGGCAGCTTCGGGGCGGCCAGCGGATCGAGCGTCCTGGTGGTCACCGCGACCCGCGCCGGAGCACGCCTGATCCGGGGACGGGACAGCATCGTGCCGCCCGTGCCGTCCTCCTGCACCGGCGCGTACCCGGCGTCCCGCAGCGCGCCCAACAGCCGGCTGACCTGGTACGGGGTGCTCAGCACCGTCGGCGCCAGCCGGCGCAGCGTCAACGACTCCAGCCGCCGGTCGGCCAGCACCTCGGTGAGCAGCGCCTCGTCGTCACTGCGCAGGTACGCCCCGGCCGACCCGACCCGCAGCCCACCGTGCTTACGGGCCACGTCGTCCACCAGGTAGCTGAGTCCCTGCGGCACCGGGGTACGCGACCGTCGCCGGAACAGCTCGTGCAGGTCGTCGGCCGTGTAACCGGCGTCCAGCGCTCTCCGTACGCTCGCCGTGGTGACCCGGTGCACACTCGCCCCGCCGGCCGACTCGGGTTCGGTCGTCGCTTCCAACTCGGCGGCCAGCGCCGGCTCGGGCGGCCCGGGCACCACCACGGTCAGGTCGGCCTGCACCAGGAAGTGGTCGACCGGGGCGGGCAGCAGCGCGTCCAACGCCCGCGCGGCACTGGACGGATCGCCGCTCTCCGCGTCCGCGTGCAACCCCAGGGGGTCGCCGCCCGGCTCGTCGGCCGACGTCAGCTCGCCCAGCAGCAACCGCCCGTACGAGGTGAGCGCCCCCAGGCCGGTCACGCCGAGCTGCGCCGCCTCGGCCAGCACCTCCCGGTGGGCGGCCTCCCGACCCCGGCTGCGTCGCGGCGCCCGCCAGTCCAGCAGGGCCTGCACCTCCTTCGGGGTGGGCGCGGTCGCCGGCTCCAGGTCGGCGAGCACCCCGAGCACCGCCCGCCGGGTGGCCGGTGCGCCGGCCCGCTCGGCCTCGGCGGACAGCGCGGTGATCGGCCGGTCCCGGTCGTCCCGCCGACCGACCAGGCCGACCTGCCGGGTCATCGTCAACCAGGCGCGGGCCAGGTGCTCCCACCGCTGGGCCAGTGAGGCGGCCCGCCACACCTCGTACCCGCCGGTCGGCAGCACCTGCTGGTCCGCGCCGTACCGGCCCGTGGTCGAACCGGGCATCTCCAGCTCACCGGCGAGCCCCGCCGCGTACGCCACCTCCAGCAGCAGGGCGGTGGTCGGCTCGTCCAGGCCGGCGGTACGCGCCAGCCGGCGCAGGTCCCGGACGCCGATGCCGCCGGAGCGCAGCACCGGCGCGGGTTCGGCGGCAAGCTGCTCCAACAGTCCTTCGGTGTGCCGGACCACCTCCATGGTCTGCCCGGCGCCGGCCGAGTCGACCGCCTTGGGCTCGCGCGGAGCGGTGGCCACCGGCGGCGGGCTGGTGCGCAACGGCCCGAGCGGCCCACTGTCGCGGCGCAGCAGCAGCCCCACCTCGCGGGGCAGCTCGACCGTTCCGCTTGCCGTCGACGAGCCGGCCGAGACGGCGACCAGCAGCCGGTTGTCGACCAGCCAACGCACCGGCGAGCCGGTCGGCGCGCCACCGTTGGTCGGGTCGGCGAGGACGGCGTCCTGCGTGCCGATCGGCGGTGCCTGCAACGCGCCCGGGGGCACGCTGCCCACGGGTGGTCCGGCCGCCAACCGGTCCAGGATCGCCCGGGCCGACGGGGGCGCGGCGAGCAGCGTCCGGCGCAGTTTCGCCGGGTCCGCGCAGAGCGCGGCCGTGCGCGGGTCCAGCTCCGCGGCGGGTCGGCCGAGCCCAGCGGGGTACGGGGAGACCTCGTCGACGGCGGGCACCACGTGCAGGGCGTGCTCGGGGCCGTACAGCAGGAAGAGCGCCCTCAGCCGGCCGAGGGCGGCCCGGACGGCCGTCGGTGCCGGCGGGTGCGGCCCGGTGGTCGCCATGGCGAGCACGGCGTCGGTGGCCGTGGTGCCCTCGTCCGGATGCCGGGTGAGCCGGGCGGCGTCGAGGATCTGGAGGGTGAACTGGTCCAGCCCGTCCAGGGCGCGGGCCACCGAGACCCGGGACTGGGCGCGGATGGCCAGGGCGGAGACGTCTGCCGGCACGGGCACGACGAGGTCCGGCCGGAGCTGGAGGAGCGCGGCCAGCGCCTCGTCGGGCAGCGACCGCAGGTGGTCGGCGAGTGAGGTGGTCATCGTCTTTCCACGCTAGCCCGGGGTGGGGCAGTCGCGCCCCTCGGACGTCCGGGCGGTCAAAGGTCGCCGGGTACGTTTCTCGACATGCCCGCGCTGACCGTCGGATTCGATCTCGACATGACCCTGGTTGACTCCCGCCCCGGCATCGCCGCGGCCTACCGGGCGCTGACCGCCAGGACGGGCGTACCGGTGGACGCCGACCTGGCCGTGTCCCGGCTCGGCCCGCCGCTGCGCACCGAGATCGCGCACTGGTTCCCGCCGGAGCAGGTCGAGTCGGCCGTGCAGGCGTACCGGGAGCTGTATCCGGCGTACGCCATCACACCGACGGTGCCGCTGCCCGGCGCGCGGGAGGCGATCGACGCGATCCGTGCCCGGGGCGGAAGGGTGCTCGTCGTCACGTCCAAGATTGGCCGACTGGCCCGGTTGCACCTGGATCACCTCGGCCTCGTGGTGGACGAGCTGGCGGGTGACCTGTTCGCCGAGCAGAAGGCGACCGCGCTGCGGGAGCACGGCGCGACCCACTACGTCGGTGACCACGTGGCGGACATGGTGGCGGCGGGCGTGGCAGGGGTGCCGGGAATCGCTGTCGCGACCGGGCCGTGCTCCCCGGATGAGCTGCGTGCGGCGGGGGCGAGCGTGGTGCTGGACGATCTCACCGGATTCCCAGCGGCGCTCGACGGCATGATCCAGCTAGCCTGGGAGCAGTAGCGGCTCAAGTGAAGCAGGGGTTTTCAGGTGCCTACGGGTCGAGTGAAGTGGTACGACACGGCCAAGGGATACGGCTTCGTCACCAGTGATGAGGGCGGCGACGTGTTTCTGCCCAAGGGTGCTCTGCCGGCGGGCGTCACCGACCTCAAGGGTGGTCAGCGGGTCGACTTCAGCGTGGTGGACAGCCGCCGGGGCGCGCAGGCCATGGGCGTCAAGCTGCTGGACGCGCCGCCGTCGATGGCGGAGCTGCGACGTCGGCCGGCCGAGGAGCTGCACGGCCTCGTCGAGGACATGATCAAGGTGCTGGAGGCGAAGGTCCAGCCGGACCTGCGCCGGGGCCGGTACCCGGACAAAAAGACCGCGCAGAAGATCGCTCAGCTGGTCCACGCGGTGGCGCGCGAGCTGGAGGTCTGAGGCACCAGGCCGGCGGTGGCGGCGCGGTCGAGGAGCGCCGTCACCGCAGCGAAGCCGGCCTCGCCCAGGTCGGCGGTGAACTCGTTGACGTAGAGGCCGATGTGCCGGTCCACCACGTCGAGTTCCATCTCCTGGGCGTGCGCGAGCACGTACTCCCGGCTGGCCGTCGGATCCGCCCAGGCCTGCCGGACGGATTCGCGAATCCATCCGGCCGCTGCCACCGGGTCCACCGCGCCGCGCCGGGCCAGGATCGCGCCGAGCGGGATGGGCAGCCCGGTGTCGGCTTCCCACCACTCGCCGAGGTCGACGAGCGCGGTCAGCCCGTGCCGGTGGTAGGTGAACCGGGCCTCGTGGATGACCAACCCAGCGTCGTAGCGACCAGCCGCGACGCCCGGCATGATCTCGTGGAACGGCACCACCTCGATCCGGGCCGGCGACTGCCCGGCCGACCAGAGCCGGAACAGCAGGTACGCGGTCGTCCGATCACCGGGCACCGCCACCGTGGCGCCGGTCAGGTCGGCGCGGTCGCCCCTGGTGAGAACCAGCGGCCCGCACCCGCGGCCGAGCGCGCCCCCGCAGGGCAGCAGGTGGTAGTCGTCGAGCAGCCAGGGCAGCGCCGCGTAGCTCACCTTCACCAGGTCGAACGCACCCCGCTCGGCCGCCGTGTTGGTGACGTCCACGTCGGCGTACGTCACCTCGACCGGCGGCGCACCGGGCACCCGCCCGTGCACCAGGGCGTCGAAGACGAACGTGTCGTTGGGGCAGGGCGAGATCGCCAGGGAGAGCGCCACGCCCTCACGTTAGCCCCGCCCCCGGCCAACAGCTCGCGCACACCCCGCCCACTGTGATCCACGACGGGCTGGCCGGCCCGCCCGGCGCCGGCCTCCCGGCCTCCCGGCGGGCTGCGGCGGTATCGCCGTCGGGCTCGGCGGGGTGCTTCCGTTCAGCTCAGGCGGGGTGGCCGGTCGGGCTTCGGTCCGGGGTGGGTGAGGTCACGTCGCGCCCTGTCGAGCTGCCCCAGATATGGGGCGAGGTCAGCGCCCCCGGCGAGCGGTGGCGGCGGTGGCGTGGCCGTGAGTGGGCACCGAGTGGCGATCCTGGTGGCGGTGTCCCGCCCCATGCAGCCGCCCCACCCATGGGGCAGCTCGACAGGGCCCGACCGAGGGGATACCCACAGCGGCGGCGACGTTGTCCACATGGTTATCCACAGGCGGAGGGGGGCCTGTTGACGACGCTCGCCGAGCAGAAAACCATGAGCGGGTGGCAGCCGGAGGGGATGCGATCGATGTGGGCGCGGCGCTGCGTGATCTTCGTCGACGTGCCGATCTGAGCCAGCGGGAGTTGGCCGAGCGGTCCGGGGTCCCGAAGAGCACGCTGGCACGCATCGAGGCCGGCCAGGGTGGCGGGCCCGCCTTTCGAACGGTGGCGCGGCTGGTCGCGGCCGCGGGCGGCGAGCTCGCGCTCCGCTTACCCGGGGACGGCGACGGTTCCGCGGGCGGCGGACTGCTGGGCATGCCGGCCGACGAGCCACGGGACGAGGCTGACCGCCGGTACCCCGCCCACCTCGACGTCCGCCGGGTCCGAACCCTCAAGGACTGGCCGGGCGCCTGGTGGGTGCACTCGTACACGCTCCCGGAGAAGTTGTGGCCGGTGAAGGTTCCGGAGTTGACCTACGACCTGGATCGGGCGCGGCGGGACAGACGGCGGTGGCGGTCGGAGGCGCGTGCGCAGATGATCTTCCGGCGGGTATCCGACGGGCTGCCGGCCACGTCCTGGCGGTTCCTCGCCGAGGTGCCCGGCGGTGGGCCGGTCGGTGAGCTGCGGGCTCATGAGCGGAGCGTCGATCTGCTCCTCGGCGAGGATCTGGACGACCGGCGTGAGTTGGTGCTGGAAGGTGTGGTCGTCGCTCCGGGCCTGCGGGCGCTTGGCGTCGGGCGGCGGCTTGTCGAGCTGTTGGCGGAGGAGATGACACGTGCCGGCATTCGCGCCGCCCACGCGGTCGCCGAGTTCGGCAACGTCGAGTTCCTTCTCGCCTGTGGGTTCGAGCTGCAGGCGAGCAGGCCGTCGGCGCTGATGCTCGAGGTGTGACGAGCGCCCGTGGTCAGCGCAGCGCCGGAGCTGCCGCGGTCAGCGCGGTGAGGGCCTCGCGCAGCCGCCAGGCGTCCCGGTCACGGGGGCCGATGGGGTTGGAGATGGTGCGCAGCTCGACGAAGGGCACCCCGGCCTGCGCGGCGGCGACCGCGACCCCGTACCCCTCCATGGCCTCGGCGACCGCCTCCGGATGCCTGCGACGCAGCTCATCGGTGCTGGCAGCGGTGCCGGTGACCGTGCTGACGGTGAGCACCGGGCCGGTCGTCGCCGACGGCAGGGCCGCCCGGAGTGCCGCGAGCAGACCCGGGTCCGCGGGCACCACGCTGCCGCCGCCGAGCAACGCGGGCGGCATGCCCAGCTCGTCGACTCCGATGAAGCCGTCGGGTGACTCGGCGCCCAGGTCGGCGGCGATGCTGGCGGTGCCGAGCACCGTGTCGCCGACCGCGGCCCGCCCGGTGAAGCCGCCGGCCACGCCGGCGCTGACCACCGCGCGGTACGGGCGACCGGCCGCCTCGGCCAGGGCCAGCAGCCGTGCGGTGGCGGCACCCGCGACCGCCGGGCCCACCCCGATCGGGGCGACGGTGACGCTGGCGTCGGTCAGCCCGGCCCGTACGGCGTCCGCCTCGGCCGGCACCGCCGTCACCACCAGCAGGCCGCCGGTCACGAGAGCGAGCCGGGGGATTCCCGGCGGGTCTCGTCGTCCGCTCCGCCGCCCGGGCCGCCGACCGCTGAGGAGGGACGGTAGATGTGGTAGCCCGGCGGTGCCAGCCCCGGCTCGTCGTGCTGCGGAGAGTTGGCCTGGTTTGGAGCCGGCGAGGTGGGGGCGACGTCCGCGGGCTGGGCAACCGGCTCGTCCTCGGCCGGCTCGTCCTCAGTCAGTTCGTCGTCACCCAGCGGCCGGCCGGCGAGCTTCTCGGCGCGCAGCCGGGCGGCGACCACCACCCCCCGGACGGCGGCCAGGATGCCCACGCCGGCGGCGACCGCGATGCCGGTACGGCCGTCGAACGGGACCAGCCCGAGCCCACCACCGACGACGAAGGCGAGCATCAGCACCGTCTCGGAGTGCGCGAAGGAACTGGCCCGCAGCCGCTCCGGGATGCGCTCCTGGATCGAGGCGTCCACGGCGAGTTTGGCCACCCCACTGACCAGCGCGGTGACCAGACAGAGCAGGGCCACCATCGACAGCGAGAACTGGATGACGGCGAGCACCGCCACTCCCGCCACGATGATCATGCTGCTGGACTGGATGGCGGTCGGTCGGTGGATGCGCAACCGGGTGCCGACGGCGGTCGCCAGGAAGCTGCCGACGGCCAGCGCGCCGCCGATCAGCCCCAGCGCCCACTCCGCGCCCAGGTCGCGGCCGAACACGCCGGTGGTCAGGTCGCCCTTCTTGATGGCGAAGGCGAGGAACAGCAGCAGGAAGCCGTACACCGCGCGTAGCGTCGCGGCGCCGATCAGGGTGGCGATCACCAGCCGCCCGGCGGGTCGGCCCCGGCCCAGCGGCCGGTCTTCGCGGCGGCCCAGCGCGCGCAGCGCGCGGGGGACCCGCTCCGGTGGCTCCGAGTCCGCCTTCGGTGGCAGCCGCAGGGAGATCACCATGCCGATCAGGAAGATCACCGACGCGACGCGCAGCGGCCACTGCGGCCCGAACCAGAAGGCCGCCAACCCGATCGGGGCCACGAGCGCCCCCGCCACCGTGCCGTAGACGCTGGCCCGTGCGCCCACCTGGGAGAGGCCCAGCCCTTCCGGCAGCAGCCGGGGCACCGCCGCGGACCGTGCCACGCCGTAGGCACGCGACAGCGCGAGCACACCGAACGCGGCCGGATAGAGCCCGAAGCCGTGGATGTAGTCGGAGATCAGCCAGGCCAGGAACGCCCGGCCGAGCATGGTCGCGGCCAGCGCGTACCGCCGGCCGTGCCGGAAGTGGTCCAGCAGCGGGCCCACCACGGGGGCGAGCATCGCGAACGGCACCATGGTCACCAGCAGGTAGAGCGCGACCTTGCTGCGGGCCTCGCCGAGCGGCACGTTGAAGAAGATCGTCCCGGCCAGGCCGATGGCGATCAGTGTGTCGCCCGCGCAGGAGACGGCGTGCAGATCGAACAGGCGGACCATGCCGACCTCGCCGCCGGCGCCCCGCGTCCGGGCCCGACCGGCCCGGCGGGTCACCCAGCGGCCGCTGCCCACCGAACCACGCAGGAGCAGGCGGACGGCCCGAATGCCGGTGCCGACGGTCCGCCCGAGGACGGATCGCCCGGAGCGGGAGTACGGCGGCATGTGCACCATCCTCGCCCATCTGATCCAGGTACGCCGCACCACTGCGGTGAAAGGTTCCCCGGGAGTCCCTGTCACCTCTGCGGGGAGCATGGGGAACAATGGTCGGGTGACCAGGCCCGCCTCCACCCGTGCCGCCCGTCTCGACCAGGTCTGCGCCGCCGCCGTCGAGGTGGCCCGCGCTGGCATCACCGAGGTGGACGCCGACGATGTCGGCGACCACCTGCAGGTCGTGGCCGAGGGTGAACGGCTGGTCACCCACTACTTCGAATGCCGCCTCGCCGGCTACCGCGGCTGGCGGTGGGCGGTCACCGTCACCCGCGTTCCGCGCAGCCGCACGGTGACCATCTGCGAGACCGTGCTGCTGCCCGGCCCGGACGCGCTGCTCGCGCCCGGCTGGCTGCCCTGGCAGGAGCGGCTCAAGCCGGGTGACCTCGGCCCGGGTGACCTGCTGCCGACCTCCCCGGAGGACGAGCGGCTGGCCCCCGGTTATCTGCTCTCCGACGACCCGGCGGTCGAGGAGACGGCCTGGGAGCTTGGTCTCGGTCGGGCCCGGGTGCTCTCCCGGGAGGGTCGCGCCGACGCGGCGCAGCGCTGGTACGACGGCGACCACGGCCCCACGGCGGCCATCTCCGTCGCCGCCCCGGCCGCCGCCCGCTGCGGCACCTGCGGCTTCTACCTGCCGCTGGCCGGTGCGATGCGGCAGGCCTTCGGCGCGTGCGGCAACTTCTACGCCCCGGACGACGGCCGGGTGGTCAGCGCCGACCATGGTTGCGGCGCCCACTCCGAGACGCTGATCGAGGCCGCCGAGACCGCGGTGGAGGATCTTCCGACGGTGTACGACGACAGCGCGGTGGAGGCCATGTCGGTCAGCCGTGCCCCGGGTTCGGTGGAGGCAGCCGAGCCGGCGGAGCCGTACGGGCACCCCTGAGCGTTCGCTCCGGCGCGGCCGGGTGCCGTCAGCTCGCGCGGCGGCGGCGTCGGTTGGCGTCGTGACGCATCATCACGGCGAGGCCGGGGAACCCCCACAGGAAACCGGCCAGGCAGGTCCAGAGCCAGTTCTCGTGGTCGTGCTCGGTCAGCCAGCCCCGGAAGAAGACCAGCAATACCAGCCCGACGACCGCCCATGCGATCAGCCCGGCGACGGCGAACGGCACCATCGGTGGGTCCAGCGGCGCGGGACGCGGTGGCTGGTCGTTCGGCATCGGGCAAGCGTACGCGATCCGCTTCCCCTGCCCGTCGGTGATCTGGGACGATGCGCGCGACAACTGGAAGATCACCTGCGAGGACCCTGATGGCAGTAGCGCCGCCCGAGAACGGCACACCTCCCGACCCCGCTCACCCGCGTAACGGCTTCGACCGGTTCTTCGAGATCTCCGCCCGCGGCTCGACGTTGAGCCGTGAGGTACGCGGTGGCCTGGCGACCTTCTTCACGATGGCGTACATCGTGGTGCTCAATCCGTTGATCCTGGGCGGTGCCGTCGACGGTGACGGCAAGTCCCTCCCGATTCCGGCGCTGGCCGCGGCGACCGCGCTGGTCGCCGGCCTGATGACCATCCTGATGGGTGTGGTCGGCCGGTTCCCGCTGGCGCTCGCCGCCGGTCTGGGCGTCAACGCCCTGGTGGCGTACGAGATCGCCCCCGAGATGACCTGGGCCGACGCGATGGGCCTGGTGGTGATCGAGGGTGTGCTCATCGCCGTGCTGGTGCTCACCGGCCTGCGTACCGCGGTGTTCCGCGCGGTGCCCACGCAGATGAAGACGGCCATCGGCGTCGGCATCGGCCTCTTCCTGACCATCATCGGCCTGGTGGACGCCGGCTTCGTCCGGCGGATCCCGGACGTCGCGAACACCACCGTGCCGGTCGGCCTGGGCATCGGCGGCAAGCTGGTGAGCTGGCCGCTGCTGGTCTTCGTGGTGGGCCTGCTGCTCACGTTGGTGCTCGTGGTGCGCCGGGTGAAGGGCGCGATCCTGATCGGGATCCTGACCTCCACCGTGCTGGCGGTCATCGTCGAGGCGGTCGCCAACATCGGCCCGTCGTTCGTCGACGGGAAGCCCAACCCGAAGGGCTGGGCACTGAACGTGCCGGAGCTGCCCAAGACGGTGGTGGACGTGCCGGACCTGTCGCTGCTCGGCAAGTTCAACGTGCTCGACTCGTGGGGCCGGGCCGGCTGGGTGGTCGTGCTGATGTTCGTCTTCACCCTGTTGATCACGGACTTCTTCGACACCATGGGCACGATGGTGGCGGTCGGTCAGGAGGGTGGCCTGCTCGACGAGCGGGGCACCCCGCCGAAGGCCAAGGAGATCCTGCTGGTCGACTCGATCGCGGCGGCGGCCGGTGGTGCGGCCAGCACCTCCAGCAACACGTCGTACATCGAGAGTGCCGCCGGTGTCGGGGAGGGCGCCCGGACCGGCGTGGCCAGCCTGGTCACCGGCGTCCTCTTCCTGCTGGCGATGTTCCTGGCGCCGCTGGTGGTGATCGTGCCGTTCGAGGCGGCGTCGACGGCCCTGGTGGTGGTCGGCTTCCTGATGATGACCGCGGTACGGACGATCGACTGGTCCGACTACGAGATCGCCATCCCGGCGTTCCTCACCATCGTGCTGATGCCGTTCACCTACTCGATCTCCAACGGGATCGGCGCCGGTCTGATCACCTTCGTGGTCGTCAAGCTGGCGAAGGGTAAGGCCCGGGAGATCCACCCGCTGCTGTACGGGGTGGCCGCGCTCTTCGTGCTGTACTTCCTGCGCGGGCCCATCGAGTCGTTGGTCCTCTGACGCGTCGTCCGGGCGGGGAGTCGAGGGTGATTCCCCGCCCGGAACAGCACGAACATCCTCGTGAGCCTGGTCATAACGGATGTCGTTAGCCAGGCTCATTAGTTAAGCTAACTAACGTGACGGAGCGGACGGTGACGGCGGAACGCGTGCCACCGGCGCAGCTGGCTCCCCAGTTGCGAGATGCGATCACCCGACTCAACCGGCGGGTCCGACGGGCCCGGCCGGTCGGCGACCTCACGGTCACCCAGGTCTCCGCGCTCACCAGCCTGCGGCTGGCGGGCGCGATGACGCCCCGGGAACTGGCCGATGTCGAACGGGTGCAGCCACCGACGATGACCAAGATCGTCGCGAAGTTGGAGGACCGCGGCCTCGTGCAGCGGACCCCCCATCCGACCGACGGTCGCCAGGTCATCCTCGCGGCGACCGAAGGAGGGCAGGCCGTGCTCGACCAGTTCGAGCGGGCCCGCGACGAATGGCTGGCCCACCGGCTGGCCGCGCTCGACGAGGACCAACGGGAGACCCTGCACAGGGCCGCCGAGATTCTCCAGCAGCTCGCTCGCGCCTGAGCCCGCGCGCGCCACTTCCGGCCGTGCCGTCACCTGTCGATGACGCGTACGTCCTTGAGGAGGCGCACCGAGAGTGCAGGCCAAGCTGAGCACGATGTTCCAGTCCCTACAGGTTCGCAACTACCGGCTCTTCGCATCCGGGCAGCTGATCAAGCTGATCGGCGTCTGGATGATGTTCATCGCCCAGGACTGGCTCGTCCTCGAGCTCTCCGACAACTCGGCCACCGCCCTCGGCGTGGTCACCGCGCTCCAGTTCACCCCGGTGCTGCTGCTCACCCTGCTCTCCGGCCGGCTCGCCGACCGGTACGACAAGCGGGTGCTGCTCTTCGCCGCCAACGCCTTCTGGACGGTGCTGGCGCTCGGGATGTCCCTGCTGGTGCTGACCGATCTGGTGCAGCTCTGGCACGTCTTCGCGTTCGCCGCGCTGCTCGGCACGGCCAACGCCGTGGAGACCCCGGTCCGCCAGGCGTTCGTCTCCGAACTGGTCGGCACGCCGCTGCTGCCCAACGCCCTGTCGCTGAACGCCGCCGTGTTCAACTCCGCCCGGATCATCGGCCCGGCGGTCGCCGGTCTGGCCATCGCCGCCTTCGACGTGGGCCCGGTCTTCCTCTTCACCGCCCTCAGCTCCATCGCGCCGCTGGTCAACGTGGTCCGCATGCGGACGGCCGACCTGCACCGCGACGCCCTGCTGCCGCGCGACGAGCGGGCGTCCGCGAAGGTCGTCGACGGGCTGCGGTACGTGTGGCGCCGGCCGGACCTGCTGTTGCCGATGGCGGTCATGTCGGTGATCGGCATGTCGCTGTTCAACTTCCAGCTCACCCTCGCCGCGCTGGCCAAGACGGTCTTCCACACCGGCGCGGCCTCCTTCGGCCTGTTCAGCACCGCGCTGGCCGTCGGCGCGCTGGGCGGGGCGCTCAGCGGCACCGGCCGGCGCAGCCGCCCGTCGGTCTGGCTGGTGCTCGGCGCCGCGATCGGCTGCGCCAGCTTCGGCACCCTGGTCGGCTTCGCGTCGACGTACTGGCTGGTCGTGGCGCTGCTCGTGCCCACCGGCTTCTTCATGGTCTTCTTCGCCCAGGCCGCCAACCAGCGCGTCCAGCTCGGGGTGGACGCCGCCTTCCGGGGCCGGGTGATGGCCCTGTGGGTGCTGGTGTTCCTGGGCACCAACCCGGTCGGCGCACCGCTGATCGGCTGGGTCGCCGAGCACTTCGGCGCCGGCGCGAGCATCTGGATGGGCGGGCTGATCTCGCTGGCCACCGCGCTGATCGCGCTCACCTGGCAACTGCGCCGCTCTGGTGCGCGACTGCGCTTCCGGGTGCTGCCCATGCCCCGCTTCTACGTCACCTCCACCGACTGCTGAGCTACGCGAAGGGCCCTTTCCGGTCGGAACGGGCCCTTCGTGCACGCTCGGAGAACACGGCGAAGTCCCGATCGGCGGATAGCGCGGATGCGGCCAAATCGCTGGCGAGGTGGCACGACGGGGCTTAGCGTCGATATGTGGGAGTCGAACGCGCGCTGATGCTTGCCCTGGCGTTCCTCGCCGTGGCCAGCCTCCCGGCGGCGTTCGCCCTGCTCTTCTGCGCCGACGAGATCATCGACCGGGTGGTCTGCGCCTGGTCCGAGTGGCGAGAGCGCCGGCGGGAGCGACGCACCATCGCCCGCCTCGACCGGGCCATCGAAGCCGACGCGCTGACCCGCGACATCGACCTCAGCGAGTTCGACCGCACCGACCGTCGCCCATTGGAACAGCTCGCCGCCGACCTGCGTCGCCTCGGCGGTCAGCGGCTCGGCGGCACCGGCCGGTCGATGGTCTGGCACGGCGCGGTGGTCCAGGCGTACGACGACCGGCTCCGGCTGGCCTGCCGCGCCCTCGGGATCACCGAACACCTCACCGAGTTGACCGGCGTCGACCAGGAGATCGAACGGGTACGGGTGGAGGGCGTCCTGCACGCCGCCGGTCTGACCCTGCCGGCGGCCCGGGCCGGGCACCGGCAACGGCACCGCTGAACGGTCCGACAGTTTGCGGCTCTTCGTCGCGGTCTATCCGCCCGTCGGGGCGGTCAGCCATCTCGGCGCGCAGATCGCGCGGCTGCGGGTCGGCGCGGCGGCGGCCGCCGGTGTCCGGGTGCGGCTTGCCGACCCGGCGGACCTGCACATCACCCTGGCGTTCCTCGGTGACGTCGAGGCCGCCCGGCTGGTCGACGTGGTGAGTGCGCTCGGGCTCGCCGCCGACCGGTTCCGCGATGCCCGGGACGCCCCGCCCCGGCTGCTTTTGGGTGGCGGTGGCGTGTTCGGCGACGGTCGCCGCACGGTGCTCTGGGTGGACGCCCGGGGCGATGTCGAGGCGCTGCACGAGCTGGCCCAGCTCGTCCGGGAGCGGCTACGCGTGGCCGGGTTGCCGTACGACGAGAAGCCGTTTCGGCCGCACCTGACCGTCGCCCGGCCCGGTGACCGGGTGGAGTTGGCTGCCGTCGAGGCCGACAGGGTGACCCTGGACGACTACGCGGGCCCGGAGTGGCCGGCGACGGGGTTGCTGCTGATGCGGAGCCACCTCGGGTCGGCACGACCGCGTTACGAGCGGCTCGCCGCCTGGCCGCTCTGATTCGTCGAGCCGGCTTGAACGGCATCGGCCGGCAACGTCGTGCGCCTGAGCTTGCCCTGGCTAGACGAGTAATGCCTAACCTCGCTGGGGCGGTGGGCGCAGCCGGCTGCCGGCGGTGACCCTCGGTCACCTCCATGGGGGCGGATGCGGTGGTGAGCGGTATACCTCAGAGTCATATTCATACCTCTGAGGTATACCGCCAACCCGCACAAAGAAAACGCGGGGCCATAGGAGCGCCCGACT